>JADLCA010000330.1 GCA_020847495.1 Candidatus Hydrogenedentota bacterium
CGAACGGCTCCCATTGATGGCTCTGCGGACTGCGCCCCTCGATACACACGGCGTTGCGCTGTTCGTTGTAGATGCCCATCGTCCCCTGCACGGACCAGCGATTGTCATACGGACGCGGCAGCATCATGTCGCAGTTGATCACCACCGTCTTGCCCTTCTGCGTCCGCACAAGGCACGTGACGACATCCCCTTGCTTGAAGGGCCGCTTCGCGGTGGGATGTTCCGGCCCCTTCGTGCGTGCGAAGTAAGAATTGATCCCCTTTGCCGCGGTGGACATGGCCGTGAGCGTGGCGTAACGGTCGCCACAGTTGATGTCCATCCAGCTCAAGACCGGTCCTTGGGCATGCGTGGGATACTGGCAGCGGTTGTTGTCGATCAGGAATTCGCCGGGCCACCGCGGGTTGCCTTCGCCGTCGAAGAAGTAGCCTCCCACGCAATCATGCGAGTACGAGCAGTGCGCATGCATGATCTCGCCCAGCAGGCCACCGCGGATCATGTTCAGGATGGCCAGATTGTCCCGGCGGAAACTCCAGTTCTCAAGCATCATGCATTGCACGCCGGTTTCTTCGTGTGTATTCACCAATGCCCAGCACTCGTCCATCGAGATCGCCGCGGGCACCTCGACTCCCGTGTACTTGCCCGCGCGCATGCTGTCCAACGCCATAGGCGTGTGCCAGTTCCACGGCGTCGCGATCAGCACGGCATCCAGGTCATCGCGTTTCAGCAGTTCCTGGTACACGTGCTCATCGCGCGTGTACGCCTCGGGTGCGGTTTGGCCCGCGTCCACGAGCATCTTGGACGCCGCCTCCGCGGCCTCGGGCTTGATATCGCAAATGGCCGGAACGGCCACGCCCTTCATGTGAAGCAGATTACCGAGAAGACTCTTCCCCCGGTTACCCGTACCGATGATACCCACACGCACAGGCGCCGGCTCCTGCGCAGCGGCTTGCGGAATGGCCAATGCCGCCGTCAGCCCCAACGTCGCCCCCGCACTCACGCCCAAGAATTCCCGTCTGCCCAATTCGTCACGCATGCTGCAATTCCCCTTTCGCCCCTCGGTGCCCCGTCCGCGCCGGAGCGTGCGCGTTCTTGTTTGTCTGCGTCCGTGTCCTTCCGTGTCACTCCATGGCCTGGACCAGCGTCGTGTCGACCGCCACTACTGCCTCTTGCGCGAGGAAGGTCTCTCTTTTGAGAATCCGTGTAGACGCCAGGTCCAGTCCAAGCAACTGCAGAATCTCGCGCATGCGAATCGAACGGCCACCCACCAGCTCAATCTCCAGTTCGACCGATGCTTGCATCTCCCCTTCCGCCGAAACTTCGAGCCTGCGCACCATCGGCCGGATGTCCACCTGCACAATGGGTCTTCCACCTCGGCGGCCGCGAACATTCTTGGGTTTGCCCTCGCGCTCGACCAGGATCTCGTCCGCGGCGAGTATTTCCTGCACGCGCGCGTGCAGCGCGCCCGGGTCTGCGGTGGCATACAGGGTATAGGCGAACCCTGTCGTCAGCGCCATCACCGCTGGCGATTTCAGCGGCACCTCGCGCACTTCGTACGCGCGAATCCCAATCGGCAGCGTTGCCTGAATACGCGCCAGCAGGTCTTCCGGCTCCACGCGCTCCTTCAGCACTACGTCCATGTAGTCGCCCATCGATTCCTCGCCCACCGGAGGCGCTGTGGCGAAGGTGATCTTCGGATGCGCGTGAAAGCCTTGGGAGTATGACAGCGGCGCGCGTGCCCGGCGCAGCGTTCGCACCCACGAATTCACCAGTTCCAAATGCGACAGAAAGCGCGGCTCGCCGCTGCGTCCGATGCGGAAACGCAGGCGTTGGACCGGCTCCGGCTCCGCATACTCGGGCAAAGGTTGGCGCGTCCAGCTTTGCTCTTCGATGCGGCCCTGTTTCTGCCGTTTGAGCATGTGCTTGCACAGATCGCGCTCGCGATAGATGACCCCGCACAGGTGGCACTTGCCCGCGCGGCAGTCCGCCGCGTGCTGCAACTCCATCGCGCGGTTCCAGTCTTCCTGGAACCACTTCTTCGGGATCATCACGTCCAGATGATCCCATGGCAGCCGCTCGTCGAGGTCGCGCGCGCGAAACGCGTCCGCCACGTCGTAGTGCGTTTGCTCGATCGCATCGAGCCACGCCTTGAAATTGAGGAGTTCCCCCCAGCTTTCAAGCCGCGCGCCGTTGCGCCACGCGGCTTCGAGCAGGTCGGCCCCGCGCCGGTCCGCACGCGTGAGCAGACCCTCGATGAAGGTGATTTCCGGCTCATGCTTGCCGAATTTGATCGATGGGTGATTTCGGAATCCTCTCTCAAGGATGGCCTGCCTGCGGCGCGCTTCTTCGAGCGAAATCTGCTCGGCCCACTGGAATGGCGTAAACGGCTTCGGCACGAAGGTCGACACCCCCGTGTTCACCTTGGCCCTAGGATTGATCGATCGCCCCAGTTTCAGCGTGCGCAGGCACAGGTCCACGATGGCCTCGATGTCTTCATCGCGCTCGGTGGGTAACCCGATCATGAAATAGGTCTTTACGTGGTTCCACCCGCGCCGGTACGCCTCCGACGACATGCGCCGGAGGTCCTCGTCGGGAATCCACTTGTTGATCACCGCGCGCAGGCGCGGGCTTGCCGCCTCAGGCGCAAAAGTCAGTCCGCTCCGGCGAACGCCCGCCACCATATCCGCCAGCTCCACCGAAAACGAGTCGAGGCGCAGCGACGGCAGCGACACGCTCACGTTGTCCTGCGCGGCGCGTTTTGCGGCCTGCTCGACCAGCATCCGCGGACGCGAGAAGTCGCAGGTGGACAGCGAAACCAGTGACACTTCCTCGTAACCGGTGGCCGCGAGCGTGCGCTCCATCAACTCGTCCACCTTTTCCAGAGAGCGTTCGCGCACGGGGCGCGTCACCATGCCCGCCTGGCAGAAGCGGCACCCTTGGGTGCATCCGCGCAGCACTTCCAACCCCACGCGGTCGTGGACCTGCTGCGTATACGGCACGATGTAGTTCGTGGGGAAGGTCGCGCCGTCCAGGTCCTTCACGAGCCGCTTCACGATCTTCGGCGCGTCCTCTTTCGGCAGGATGCGTCCATCGGGGAG
>JADLCA010000331.1 GCA_020847495.1 Candidatus Hydrogenedentota bacterium
GGCGTCCACCTCTTCCTTGTTGGACAAGACGCACCGGACCAAGGTGCTTTCCCCGGCCACGTGCTCGTTTGTGACGACGTAGCCATCGGGTGAAATGATGAACCCGCTGCCCACCACGGAGACTTCCTCGCGTTTGCCTCCGGAGAACACTTCCTTCACCGGGCGGATGTGGACCAAGGCGGGGCTGACCTTGTCTTTGGCGCGCGTCACGGCCCGCTGCATGCCGGAGCCGGTTGTTACACAGCTTGTTGCCAGAAGCAAACAAGCCACCGATAGGGCAAACAATCTCTTCAAGTCGCGTCTCCTCATGTCACCGCCGCCGGCGTGAAGGCCGCATTATACCGGAGTGCAGGCAGGCTGGCACTCTATATTCCGTGGAAGCAAGAAATCCTGTCATTCCGGGGCGTGCCAGTCCGTTCGGAAACCTTGTTTTTCGAACCAGGCCCGCAGATCGTCTTCCCGCGTATCGCTGCTCGTTTCGTCGTACAAGGCTTCAATCTTGCGGATCTGTTCCGCCAATTCATGACGCCCCTGCACGGTTTCGGTGAGTTGGCGTTCAAACCGGGCGCTTTCCCGGTCGAGGTCAGACGTGTCGAGCGTCAGGCCTAGCATGCCCATCAGTTTCCGGACGGCGCTCCGGATGCACTTGGTATTGCGCCCGTCGACATAGGAGGGAATTCCCGCGACGAGGCTGAGCAGGCCGATCCCGTGTTCGCGCGCCTTCCAGGTCAAGTACGTGACAAAACTGCCGGGCCCTTCATAGTCACTTGCCTGAATGCCGTGCTCCTCTAGAAGCGTGCGAAGTTCGGGCCCGGAAACTGAGCCAAAGAAGCGTGGTTCTCTGGTGTGGGGAACCAGCCCCGCCACACTCCCTACGAAGTAGATCCGGGTCACGCCCGTGTGCTCGGCCACCGAAATGATGCACTCCGCGAAGGACTCCCAAGCCATATTGGGCTCCTTGCCGGTAAACAGCACAAGCCCTGCGTCCTGCGCTAAGAAGAAGGCATTCTCCGGCTCGTCGAGCTCTTCGATCAAGCCGTCTTCGATCCGCACATGCGGCCGGAACAGGGAGGACACTTCCATGGAGCCGGGGATGTTATAGACATAAAAGGGCGCCGGGTCTATCTCCGCGAACCGCGTCGCATCGAGGGTGTCGATCAGGAAATCGAGTACACCTGTGGAGACATCGCCCCCGTCCATCCAACCTGAGAAACCCAGAACCATCCGCGCCCCGGCCAAACGCGGGGGCTGTTCAATTACATGTAAATGCTGTATTTCCATTAACTTACGATACTCTTGGCGCTATTCCTGGCTCCAGCGGACCAGACAAACTTGCCCCCTCACTCTATCGCGGAGTCCTCACGAATGCAACGTGCTGCGCGCGAAGAATCCGATGGCCAGAATGGGACTGAGCGGACGGATCCGACCGACCCTTCCGATTTGCACGGGTCGCGCGTGCTGCGCCGCCCGCGACCGCTCTGCTACGATGGCGCGCACATTGCCGTTAAGGGAGTAACAACCATGATCGCGCTTATCATCCATGGCGGAGCGGGGAAGTGGCCCGAAAACAAACATGCGCGCGCCAAGGCGGGGTGCGAGGCCGCACGCGACGCCGCGTACCGTCTCCTACAGAACGGCGCCAGCGCACTCGATGCCGTCGAGGAGGCCTTGCGCATTCTGGAGGATGACCCGCTGTTCAACGCGGGCACGGGTTCGCACCCCAATGCGGCGGGCGAAATCGAGATGGATGCCATCATCGTGGACGGTTCGGGGTGCCGGTTCGGCGCGGTCGCCGCCATTCAGAAGGTGCAACACCCCATCTCGGTGGCGCGGCGCGTGATGGACGCGACGCCGCACTGCCTGCTTGCGGGCTGCGGCGGAACACAATTCGCTCACGAGCAGGGTTTTCCGGAGTACAGGACCGAATTACTCCGCACTGCGGACTCCGCGTCGCCCTCGCAGGATACCGTAGGCGCTGTCGCTCTGGACAGCCAAGGCCGCATCGCGGCTGCCACTTCGACGGGAGGCACGGCCAACAAGCTTCCTGGGCGGGTGGGCGATTCGCCGATCTTCGGCTGCGGGGCATACGCGAACGGTCTGGCGGGCGCCTCGGCCACGGGCGTGGGGGAGGATTTGATGCGCGTCATGATGGCGCGCAGCGTGGTCGATGCGGCGTGCGTGGATCCTGATCCGTCTCGCGCGGCGCGCCACGGAGTGCGGCTGCTCGATGAGATTCACGGAACAGGCGGGATCATTTGCCTGCGCCGCGAAGGCGCAGTCGGTTTCGCCTGCAACACCCCCGCGATGGCCGTTGCCTTCATCGACGGTCAGGGGACTCGTGCGAGTTTCGTGAAGGCTTAACGCCCTGCCGGCTTCCAGGCAAAAACCGGCACTCTGAACACCGGCAACGCGGCGCTATTCACAGCGGTGGGTTCGCTGTCGGCGTCGTTGCCGGGGTTGCTGTCGGGTGTCGTTGCCGTCGCCGTCGCCGTAGCGGTAATGGTGCCCGTCGCATAGAGCAACGTGCTGACGACTACTTGGAATATCGGTGCTTCCTGATACGCCACGGTCGCCTTGGAAAAGACCACGTTTCCGGTTCCACCCGGCGACGGAGCGCTGACCGACCAGCCGCTTCCCGAGGTCACGGAGGCCGACAGGAAAGTCGTGCCCGGGGGAGTAGGCAGGGTTACGGATACACTCTGCGCGCCGCTTGGCCCGAAGTTGGAAAGCGAGAACGCGTAGGTGATGTTGGCTCCGGCATTCACGGGATCGGGCCCGCCCGAGAGACTGACTGCGAGGTCCGCGTCCTGCGATACGGTTGTCGTTGCCGTCCCCGTATTGTTGGCGGGATTCGAGTCTGATGTGGTTGTCGTGGCGATCACCGTGCCGTTGATGGTCGCGCCCGCGAGTACGGTGGATAACACGCTTACCCGGATCAGGAACGATGCGGTTTCTCCGGCGCCGACAGTCGCTTTGGTGAACTGAGTGCCAAATACCCCGGCATTCTGAATGATCGCGGATGACCAGCCCGTACCCGAGAGAATATTGGTGAACACCTGAACGGTGTTCGCCGGCGCGTACATCGTCACGGCGACATCGCTTGCCGCGGTGCCGCTGGTGTTTGTGAGCGATATGGTGAAATCCAGTAGATCGCCCGCGTTGACCGGATCGGGGGAATCGCTGAGCGTGACGGCGATGTCCGTCTGCTGCGCCTGGGCGCAAAACGCGGTCATGCCAACAAGCAGCCCCGCTATGGCCGCCGGCCAGCCTTTCGAACGCACCCCCGGCTCGAAATAGCGTGACTTGGAACCCCTGAAGCCATACCGCATACACAAACTCCCGATTTCGGACCCGCGGCGTTGAGAACACCCTGCCACTTCCTCCCACTCGCGTACTGCGGGAGAGCCGGCAAACCGCGAATCCACACGCCATCCTGCTGGCTCGTGGCGTATAGCACAACCACCCCTGGTATTATAACGCACGGGATAACGTTACGGCGCGATTAGCGTGAACGTCCCGTCACTGGTGTCCTGAATGGTGGAACCGCTGATGCACCGAACCTTAACGCGGTATCCGGTTCCCGGAGTGTAGCGGTCCGCGCGGATTCGCCAAGGCATTGCCCCATCGTTCGGGGTCTGGCGCTTGATATTGCGCACCTTGTGCCCGTCCTTCCAGAGTTCCACCCGCACGCTCTGGCAGCATGTGCCCACCGGCGTCCACCGAATCCTCTGCTTGGTTCCTATGGTCCAGGTCTGCCCCCCATTTGGACGCGTCACCGCGAGCGAACAGGGGATGCCACTCACCCCGGTCGTTACGGTGTCGCTCTCGTCTCCAGGGTTGTCTTCCGGTGTGGAGGATGCGGCTGTGGCGGTCGCGCTGATTGAGCCGGGGGCATCCGCATTGGTGTTCACCACGACCTGAAAGACCGACGCATCCTGGAACGGCACCACCGCTCTTGAAAACACCACGTTGCCAGTGCCGCCCACTGCGGGCATCACGGCATTCCAGGCGGTGCCCAGCGTTTGGGCGGCCGACACGAACGTGGTTCCGAAGGGGACCGGGAAGGTAACGGTCACGTTGTCGGCCCGGCTGGGTCCAAAATTGGACAAGGAAAAGGCATAAACGATATTGCTGCCCGGACTGAACGGACCGGCCGGGCCGGTAAGATTGACCGAAAGATCGGCTGATTGGGACATCGTGGTCGTTTCCGTGCCGGTATCGTTGGCGGGGTTGGGATCCGCCGAATTGCTGGTCACTGTCGCAGTGCCCGAAACCACCGTGCCCGTCACGAGGGCGGCCGACGTTCGAACCTTGACCTGGAAGGAGGCCGTTTCCCCCTCCGCGACGGAGGCTTTGAGGAATCGTGCCCCGAAAACGCCGCCATTCTCCACCATGAAGCCAGTCCATCCCGAGCCGGTGAGCACGGATTGAAAGACGTACGCTGTGTCGGAAGGAGCGTACATGGTAACCGCGACATTGCTCGCCGCGCCCCCCGAGTTGGACAACGAAAGCGTGTAATCGATGAGTTCGCCCGCGTTCACGGGGTCCGCCGAATCGGTGACCGCGAGCGCCAGGTCCGATGCCAGCGCGGGCGGGGCATACAAGCAGAAGACCCCTGCGAATACGAGTGCCAGAGCACGGGTTCCCCGCGAGCGCGCGACACCTTCAATCCAAGACTTGAAAACGGCTTTACTGCAGTACATGAAGCAAATCTCCCTATTGCCGAGTCAGATCCAAGGACCCACCAGCGGCACGCGCCACCCCTGCGAAGATCACCCCGCCACTCTCAAAGCAGGACACACAGGTCCGGGGTACCTGCCGGATTCGGCGGACCGGTCCGATCAGACAGGCGCGTGTGGCACAGGCCGCCTCGCCTGTCTCGCGAGTTCTCCTATGCTTTGCACAGCGACTACCCCGTAACCGACGCTACCAGATGGTCCCGGTTCATTTTGGCGATATTCGTCACGCTGATGCCTTTCGGGCAGGCGGCTTCGCACTCGTAGTGATTCGAGCAGTTGCCGAAGCCTTCCTTGTCCATCTGGGCGACCATGTTGAGCACGCGGCGCGTCTTCTCGGGCTGGCCTTGGGGCAGCACGTTCAGGTGCGTGACCTTGGCGGCCACGAACAGCATCGCCGAGGCGTTGGGGCAGGCGGCCACGCAGGCGCCGCAGCCGATGCATTGCGCAGCGTCCATGGCCCAGTCGGCCTTGTCCTTGGGCACAGGCGTGGCGTGCGCCTCCGGGGCCTGACCCGTGCGCACCGTGATGAAGCCGCCCGCGGCGATGATGCGGTCAAATGCGGAGCGGTCGACGACGAGGTCCTTGATAAGGGGAAAGCCCTTCGCACGCCACGGCTCGATCGTGACCGTGTCGCCGTTCCGGAACTTGCGCATGTGCAACTGGCAGAGCGTGGTTTCCCGCTCAGGCCCGTGCGCCTGACCGTTGACGACCGCGCCGCAACTGCCGCAGATGCCTTCGCGGCAATCGTGGTCGAACGCGATAGGTTCTTTGCCATCCCGTTCGAGCCCGGCGTTGACGACGTCAAGCATCTCCAGGAACGACGCGTCCGTATCGATATCCCGCGCCTGGTAGGTCTCGAAATGGCCCGGCGTTTGGGCGTTCTTCTGGCGCCAGACTCTTAAGGTCAGATTGATCTTCGTAGACATCTGCTAATGCTCCAATCCACGTGTGCCTGCTCTCATTCCTGAGGCATTGCGCTGGTTCGCACTTTCAGCGCTTCAACTCTGATGTACGCCCCAACCCAGGGCGTCGCTTCGCTTTGCCCTGGGCTAGTATGTTCTTGGCCTTTCAGGCCGTAGGAAGGCGACACTCCGGCTTATTCGGTATTCAAATCATCTGCGTCAACTGCGGACATGACCTTCCCGTTCGGTTGCGGCTGTGCCGCGTTGCTCATTCGAGCGTCCTACTTGTAACTCCGTGTAGCCAAGTGCACCTCTTCAAACGCCAGGGGCTCCTTGTGCAACTCCGGCGCTTCGCCCACGCCCTTGAATTCCCAGGCGCCCACGTAGGCGAAACGCTCGTCATCGCGTTTCGCTTCGCCGTCTTCGGTCTGGTGTTCCTCGCGGAAGTGGCCGCCGCAGGATTCTTCGCGGTGCAATGCGTCGGTTACCAGGAGTTCCGCGAACTCCAAAAAGTCGGCCACACGGCCCGCCTTTTCGAGGCTCTGATTGAAATCCTCACCCGCGCCCGTGACGGTCACGTTCTGCCAGAACTCATCGCGGATGGCGGGGATCTCTTGCAGCGCTTCCTTCAACCCCTTCTCGTCGCGCGCCATGCCGCATTTGTCCCAGCACAATAAGCCGAGCTGGCGGTGGAACTCGTCCACGGTCCGCTTGCCCTTGATGCCAAGCAGCTTGTCGATACGCGCTTTCGCGTCTTCTTCGGCCTTCTTGAATTCGGCGTGGTTGGTATCGACCTGCTCGAATTTCGTGCTGCCAAAGTAGTGGCTCAGCGTGTACGGGATTACGAAGTACCCATCGGCAAGACCCTGCATGAGGGCGCTCGCGCCGAGCCGGTTCGCGCCATGGTCTGAGAAGTTCGCTTCGCCCAGCACGTGCAGGCCGGGAAGGTTGCTCATGAGGTTGTAGTCCACCCACAAGCCGCCCATCGTGTAGTGCACCGCGGGATAGATCATCATCGGGACCTTGTACGGGTCATCGTCCACGATGCGCTCGTACATCTGGAACAAGTTGCCGTAGCGCGCCTCGATGACATCCTTTCCCAATCGCTCGATGGCGTCCCGGAAATCGAGGTAAACCGCTTGGCGGGTCGGGCCC
>JADLCA010000332.1 GCA_020847495.1 Candidatus Hydrogenedentota bacterium
CAGGCACAGCTCCCGCAGGTTGCAGTTCGCGCAGCTGGACTCGAACCTGCGCGCCAGCGGTTGGGGAGATATCCGGGTGACCGTCGCGACCTGAGCCCTCATGACGCCTCCTTTGGTTGCAGACAGTGTCGCGCCGGTGCCTCCGCCGAGGGTATCGGCGCAGGCTGATTCTGGGGGTAGGAATCCGCCGACAGTATGTACTTGGCGAAATGGGTTGCTCATGTCTTTGGCTTGGCAAAACCCTCAATAATCCAAGCCACTACCCAACCGAATACAGCGAACAATATTCCGAGAGCCAATGTGATCCAGATCTGAGAATCCCATTTGGCGACCCCGATCAGAACCGTTGCCAAGGCGAGGATGTAGCCGGTCCAGCGTATTACGGCTGCAATTCGCCGCAGCCCCTCTGACGCATTCACGGTTTCGGCCAGCCCTTCTTTGGCCGCTTCTTGGCCAGCGCCTTCCCGACTAAGGCCCGCCAGTCGCCCTTGAGCCTCAGGCGCTGCTCCTTAGGTCCGGTCTTGGCCCGTTCTGGCTTCCTGCCGGGTTTTGTGGCCTCATTTGCCATGTTCACCACACAAGCCATTTTTCGTGTATCATCCCATTCCCATGGCAACCTTCAAGATGAAGATCGCTGGTCAAGACGTAACCTTCCAGTCCGAGGACGACGCCGCCAAGCTGCTCAAGGCCATGGCCCGCGTCGAGGAAGAACCGGAAAAGACCAGCCGCTTTGCTCGTGGCGGCGGCACTACTCCTAAAGCCTTTGATCCCTTGCGCGGCACTTTGGGATTCTTGGAGGAAGTGGTGCAGCACAAGGGTGGGGCCCATTCCCCCGCAATCGCTGCCGCCCTAGGATGCGAGCCACGCGGGATAGGGCGTCGGTTGCTGGATATTAACAATGTCCTGAAATCATTCGGATTTAAGTTCGAGAACGTGTACGACAACTCCAAGCGGCTTGCGGAGGGCGGTAGGGTGTACGTCCCCAAGCATGACGCCGCGGCCGCACTAGACGCCGTGAAACGCAAGGCCGGAAGCGGGTAGGGGGTTCCGCTATGAGATAAGCACTGGCCCGTCAGGGGGCCAAGACCAAGGCGACCGGGGGGATTCGTTTTCGAGGCGGATTCCCCCCGGCGCCCCTGACTACAGACTGCGCTGTAGGTGGCGTGATTGTCGCCTATAGTGACGTGCGCGTCAACCTGAACACACAGGGCGGGCGTGGCGGAATAGGCATACGCTGCCGGTTTGGAACCGGCTGGCCGTTGATCTCCCGTACTCTGTGATAGGGGGCCGAGAGGTAGGCCGTGCGAGTTCGAGTCTCGCCGCCCGCATTCCAGTCTGTCAAGGCTCATGCTGTGCCGACCTGCTCTGCGTAGGTAAGGCGCTTGCCTTGTGCTGCCTTGATCGCGGCTACTGTGCGTTGTCCGTCTGTCAACTCGCTACGGTTATGGCGGAACTGGAATTCGGACAGATAGCGGTGAAGGTGCTTCTTGCTGATCGAGTGGTAGATACCGTTGAGGCCGCGCTTGAGCATCCCAAAGAACCCCTCGATGCTGTTCGTGTGAACGTCGCCTCGCACGTATTCAAACATGGAGTGCTTAACGGACTCGTGGTTCCAGCCCTCGTTCTTGAGGTTCCGATAGCCTGACCAGTCGTCGGTCATGATCCTGGCCTTGGGGTCCACGTTCTCGGCAATGGCGACCTTGAGGGTCTTGGCGGATACGTCTGCCACGACCTTTGGACGGACGCGGCCATTGCGCTCCAGCATCCCGACAACGGTAGCTTTCTGCTTCTTCACTGTATGGCGCGTCCCATGCTTGCGGCGCGGCTTGCCACCAATGAATACCTCGTCCACTTCCACGGTCCCTTGAAGCGGCTCAATGTCCGACTCGTCCATCGCGCAGCGAACACGGTGCAGCATGAATAGGCAGGTCTTGTAGGAAAGGCCAGTCTGCCGATGCACTTCCAAGGCGCTCACACCCTTCTTTGAAGTAGCAGCTCGCCAGAACACGAAGCACCAGTGACGCAGCGGTGCGCGGGAGTCCTCAAACACGGTCCCGATCCTCGCGGTAAACTGCTCCTTGCAGCCACGGCAGCGCCAGCGGTAATCGGCCTGACGCTCGCCAGTCGTGCTGTCCTTCATCTGATAGACATCTTGGTCTCCGCAGCGCGGGCAGTACGGCTTGTCGCCCCACCGCTGTTGTTCCATGAACTCCACCGCAAGCCGCTCGTCTGCACACGCGGCTGGGAGATCGGTAATGACAGGATCGCCCTTGGTGGACTCGTTCTGCACTTTGCGTTTCGGGTTCATGGGTGAACATTTTACTTGAGTAAATACTTTTGTCAAGTAAAACGTTTGCGCATTGGACAAACTGATAATCCATACAGTAGTATGACGTTTCGGATTATGAAATGCTAATTCATGGGATAATTCATCGCTTTTTGGGGTCTGAGCGAGGACAGAAGCCCATGAGCAACGCGAAAGAAATTGCCGCCTACCTCATCAGCCAGTTTCAAGAGGCTGGTGATCCTCTTGATAATCTGAAGCTCCAAAAGCTTCTCTATTATGTCCAAGGGTGGCACTTGGCCCTGCTGGATAAACCTGCGTTTGGCGAGCGCCTTGAGGCATGGGTGCATGGCCCTGTTCAACCTGCAACCTACGGCGAATACAAGCACTACCGCTGGAATCCGATTACTGATGAGGTCCAGCGCCCGAAGCTTGATGGCGAGCTCAGCGAGTTGATCAAAGAAGTCCTGGACGCCTACGGCGGCGAGACTGGATACGAGTTGGAGCTTCGTACACATCATGAGCCGCCTTGGTTGGAAGCGCGCGGCGGCATCCCAGATGATCAAGAATCGAACGCCGTCATTTCGCAAGCGTCGATGAAAGAATATTTCAAGTCGCTTGCCGGTGGCGGGTAGAGTACACAAAGGCGTCAGAGACCGCACCGACGCGAAAATCCCCACCCCGCCAGCCGTCCAGCATGGGTTGGTAACGTTTTCGTTTCGGTATTTCACGCATTCAGACAAATTCTGCTTTCCGGACCACGGGCAAAAACCGAATTGGTTGCCGCGTCTATTTGATCGGCTGAAAACGATCTCAGGAATGAGATGCCAAGAATTTCGGCAGGCAGGAAGAGCCCTCAGATCTCACCCCATCGCATGGCCTGATACATCAGAAAAGGATGGCTATGCGCATCTACCACAGCAGATGCAAGACTGTACGCCTTGGCAGTTTTCGCTTGCGACCGATGAATTAGGTCGCGTTCACGGATTCTGGTTAAGCGAAGTGTTTTACGTGGTCTGGCTTGACCACGCACATGCACTTTATCCCGGCTAAAGATAGGGTGGAATCCGTTACAGCCTATTTCGCCAAGTACATACTGTCGGAATCCGCCTACGTGAGTTTCTGCTCCACGGCGTAACGCACGAGGTCCGCCGTGCTGTCCATGCCCATTTTCTCCAGGATCCGCGTCTTGTGGGTGCTCACGGTTTTCACCGAGAGGTGCAGGCGGTCGGCGATTTCCGTGGGGCCGAGGCCTTCGACCAGCAGGCGGAAGACCTCGAACTCGCGGTTCGAGAGGCGCGTGTGCGGCGCCGCCTCGCCCGCGTGCGCGCCGGCGGCGACGAGCTGCGCGGCCGCCGCCTCGCTGATATGCACGCCGCCCGCGGCGATCTTGCGGATCGCGCCCACCAGTTGCGCGGAGGCCGCGTCCTTGGTCAGGTAGCCCGAGGCGCCCGCCTTCAGCGCGCGCGCCGCGTACTGCGACTCGCCGTGCATGGACAGCACCAGCACGCGCAGGCGCGGCTTCTCGAGCCGCACGC
>JADLCA010000333.1 GCA_020847495.1 Candidatus Hydrogenedentota bacterium
CTCTGATATCATGAATACTTGGCGGATGGTCATTGCCATGTCCTTGTTGGACCCAGTGTTATGCGAGGACTTATAAGGCCGGAGCGCCAGGAAGTATAGCCATGGAGACCGCTGCGGTCCGCCATCGCTGAAACACTGAGGTCCCGGGCGCGGTCTGAAGTCAAGCTTGTAGTTTGTCCCTAATGCCGAAGCATCGGGTGGTCATGAGGCATCATCGAGGAATCTGGATCTTCACCGGCTTGGTCGTAATCCTGGCCGCGGTCGTTTTGAGCGTTCGCGACGCGAACGCCCCTGCCAGTCCGCCTGTGTTCAGCCCCGTCGATGCCGTGGCGGATGAACTGACCGGTCCGCAGATGCAAATGTTGATCGAGACGATGAAGGCGTGCCTCGAGACTGACCCGCAGGCCCGCCGCTCGAACACACGCTCGCTCGTCAACGGCATCGCTGCGCTTGCCGAAGACAAGATCTACGAGACCGCCGATACCTACTACGCCCTGGGCGTGCGCCGGGCGGCGCAGCGCGATTATGAAGGAGCGGAAGAAGCCTACCGGAAGGCCATCGAGTTGCGCCCCAACTGGAACTGGGCGTACAGCGGACTCGGGATTTTGATGCACACTCAAGCGCGGATGGCGGATGCCGAAGCCGCGTTCCGCAAGGCCATCGAGTTGGACCCGGGCTGGAGCCGCGCGCACGACGACCTGGCGATTCTGTTGCGGCTTACGGGGCGTCTGGAGGAAGCGGAGGCGGAGGCGCTGCGCGCGTTGGAACTGCGGCCCAATGCCGTGGCCACCCGCAACAATTTCGGCAATCTTCTGGTCGCGCTCAAGCGTTACGACGAGGCAGAGGCCGAGTACCGCGCGGCCATCGCGGTCGAACCCGACCACCCCGCGCCGTACTATAACCTCGCGTGCCTGGCCAGCCTGCGCGGACGTAGCGCGGAGGTCGTCCCGTTGCTGCTCTGCGCCATCGAGTTCGACGCCTCCTATCGCGAAGAAGCGCGCAAGGATGACGACTTCGATCCCGTCCGCGATGATCCCGCCTTTCAGATCCTCGTCAATGGCCCCAGCACGCCGCCGACCCTGCCTCGCTTGCCCGAGTAGGAAGAATCCCATGGCGTCCGATCCGTCCGATTGGACAAGCGTGTGGCGCAGGCGCCCTCTACCGTATTCCATTCAGGACTGTGGCCGGAGTGGGAACCGGCCAGGGCTGTCCGTGCAGACCGCAGGCAAGCCTGCTCCGTGACAGCAGAGGCAAGCCTTCGCTCCATAGAAGCCCAACCAGGAGCTCCGGCATCCCTGCCGGCTCTTGAAGAAACCAACACGGGTTGCAAGACCCAACAGGGTGACAGGCGTCTCAGAATCCCCGGACCATGTACGCCTGCAGCACCCCTGACTCGTCGGAGTTGAAGAACCCCATAGTCCCATCCGGCGACAGGAAGGGGTGCATGTGCGCGCCCTTTACCCAGGAACACTTGGGCTGGGCCACGCTGCGGAGATTCTCCAGGACACCTTCGCCGGGCACGCCCAGTTCGGCCACCACCACACGGCCCGTGGGATCCATGGGGCCTGTGTCGGAGATGAGCCGCTTCCCGGCAATGTCCGTGGCGAAGTGGTAGAAGTCAGGATGCTCCAACTCCCGCGTGAGATCGTTGCGGATGCCTCCGGGCGTTTTCAGGCCGAGGTGACCTGCATCCGGCAGGGCCTTGCCCTCGATCAAGCGCGCGCTGCGCGGCTCGTTCGTGCCGGTGCTGGTAATGGCCCACTCGCTTCGGCCGCGCCAGCACTGGTGTCCCTGGCAATGCTCGTTGCCGTCCCGTCCCCACGGCATCGTGCGGAATGACGTGCCATCATCGCGGATCACGTGGATGTCCGCGCCGTCCCCGCTGACCAGCGTGGTGATTTCGCCCCGCGGATTGGCCTTGTTTCCGTGATTCTCCTGGATGAGGATGTCGTGTTTCGCCTCGGCATCTTGTGAGCGCGAGTACTGCGGATGCAGGTTGCACCAGGTTTGACCTTGGAGGATCAGATTCACCGATGTCATACGGAGATCAAAGACCATGAGGCCGTAGGGGGCGTCCTCCTTCTCGCCGTCGCCGAAGAACGCGGAGAGAGCCAAGCGCTCTCCATCCGACGAAATCGTGGACAGCGGATAGATGTGGCTCGGCTTGAGCCCCGTGCCGGGGACGCCGGCATCCAGGACGAGCAGCGTCTCCCGCTCGGTGGCGTCCAAGCGCACCCGCTTGAGGGTGAGGCGTCCCCCGTTGACCTCAGTCTCATTCACGAAGTAGTAGAGGTACTCGCCCTCCGGCGACAGCGATGGAGCGGTGACGCCCAACTCCTCGGTCAACGGGGAGAGGGAACACCCGTCTTCGATGTCACACAGCAGGTATTGATGCGCCGGGTCATCCTTGCTGCCGCCGTGCGCATGCGCCGAACGGTGCAACACGAAGCGCTTCGAGTCCGGCGTGAAGATCTGCGCTTCCATGTACACATGGCAACTCGGGATCGTGTCCGCGGTGAGTTGGATGACCTCCGTGCCCTCCGGCGCTTCCGGGTGCACGAGATCCGGCCGGAACCTCAAGGCTGTCGCGACCGGAGCCGCCTCCGAACGCCCGCACATCGCGGACGCGATTCCGATGCCGCCATACGTTGCACTCCGCTGTAGAAAGGTTCTGCGCGTGCAAAACTTCATGGCCAATCCCTCTCGCCTTGATTCACTGTAGCGCCTCCCACGAGAACACCGCAAGGCTGCGAGGTGGAGTGACTCCCATTTGATGCATTTAAGCATGACAATCATATTATCATGTCAAACCAATTTTTTTTTGACAGGGTAACCGGATTGACGAGGAAGCTGAAAGGGAAGGAGCCTACGCCCAGTTGTTCCGTTCGCAGGCTTGACAGCGAGACAAACAATCTGTACAATTGTACATATGAAGATGGTCGCTGACACGAGCGCGTTCTTGGCGGTAGTGCTTGATGAGCCCGAGCGAGAGTGGATCATCAATCAAACCGTCGGGCAGGAGCTGGTTGCGCCGGAAGTCCTTCCGTTCGAATTGGGGAACGCACTTACGGCCTTGTTCAAGAGAGGCCGCTTGGCACCGGCTGACCTGACGACTGCGTGGAATGCGGCACGGTCAATTCCCGTGGAACTGCGGTCGGTCGATATTGAGGTTGCACTCGAACTCGCGTTGAAACTAAACATCTACGCATACGATGCATACTTTCTGGAGTGCGCGCTCAACAGTCGCCTGCCGCTTTTGACATTGGACCGCGGCTTGGCAAATAACGCCCGCAACCTAGCTATCCCCTTGGTGGAGTGATCGTCATGAAAGTGTATACCTATTCACAAGCGAGACAACGGCTCGCGGAAGTGCTGGACATCGCGCGGAAAGAGGAAGTCGTGATCACGAGGCGCGGTGGGGATGCGTTTACGGTTGCCTACCGGCAGTCATCCGCATCGCCCTTCGACGTTCCCGGCATAAAGACCAAGGCGACCACCCGCGATATACTGAAGGCCATCAAGGACTCTCGTTCGAGAACGCCCTAGTGCGGTTCGGGCGACTGGTGCCGCATCTACGTTGCAGACGGTTTGCCTGTTCTCACGGCAAATGCACCTAAACTGCGGACCTGCGTGGTGGGCACTCGTGTGTCCCAACGGGCCTCAGTACTCACTCCCCAGACATCCTACGGTAAATGGCAAGCGTATTGTCAGGCTACGCGTAGTGCGAAGAGGCTACCCGATCACTGTAAGACGTTGAGGTCAACAGCCCGTCACGCTCTTATGGCCTGAAAGGCCTAAGTGCTCACAGCCCAGGGTTGGGCGTAGCGGCAGCGAAGCCCTACCCTGGGTATCGGGATGCACATTCTGACTACCCTGTAAGGGTTGCATAGTCTTCCTGTCGCAAATCTCAAAAGCACCGTTCATCAAATTGAACCTTGAGCTATTCATCCCTTTCCGGGAAGTGTTGTGCCACGTGCTGACCCGGGGTAGTCCCGCCGTTTCGGCGGGCCAACCCCGGACTATGGGTACCTAGGCCTTTCAGGCCACTGGCGCCGAATCTCTTCCTCGGGAACGATTTCTTTGGTGCGGTATCGCCAGGCTTATGTTGTCGGCTCAGGACAAAGAGAGGCTTGGACTCCATCTTCATATTAAGTTCGCCCTTCGTATCAAAGATCTTGAGTGAGTCGCCTTTAATGCGATAGGCCCACCAAAAGCCCCCACCATACAGGTGATCAAATGGTTGCAGCACATGATCCACACCAACAGTGAACTTGAAGGTCTTGTCAGGAAAACGCGCCACGCCATCTGTTCCGAATGTGTAGACACCTCCCTCCTTGTCCCGGTATTCGCCGACAATCGTGTTGGCTGCAACCCACGCGTCCACGGATCCAACGTTGGTGAAAAGCTCAGGCTTGCGCCCCTTGTATGCAATGGAGAACCTGTTGTCGGAAAGCACGGTGACCGACACATCGGCCTCATCCTCTCCGGCTGACTCCACTATGCGAACCGTTCCGGATGGAAGTAGGCCAAAGATGGCCCCACCCTCGTGGAAGTTCAGTATCTCTTGAAGCCGGTTCTCTTCCGATTCGACGGACACGATCACGAGTTGAACCTCGTTCATGCGACACGAAGCGTGGGGGGAGTGCGTGGACTGAATCGAGCCCATGTAGTCGCTGCGGAGATACTCGCCCGGCTTGAGCAGTGCTTGACCCTGTGCTCCGGCCAAAATAGTGAAAGAAGCTGCAAGGGCCGCGACCGCGATGCGCATCGATATGGAATGCCGTAACATGATTGCCGAATCATCCTCCCTTTTCCTTCATTGATTCAACGTACACTAACTCCATCCTGCCAATCCTGTTATCCTGTCCAACGCCTTCTCTTTTTGACAGGATAACAGGATTGAAGAGGATTAAAGAAAGGCAAGGAGCAAGACCGGACCTATGGTTATGGCTCCGGTCCGATTGCGAATGGTAGGAATCTGCGCTAGCATGGCGAAAGTCCTCAGGTCTGATGCCGGTGAAAACCACACGAGCCGATAGCGCTCGAGGGGGAACAATCCATGCCATCGACCGTAATTGCGGGTAATAGGCCGTGTAATGCCACATGTATCCAGGCATGGCGCCAATTGCCTGAATGGAATCCCGTCCAATTTACACCTCTCATCAAACGGGCAAGAGACGGACGACACGAGAAGTGTCCGCTTCCTCCATATATCCCTCTCGCGTTTTATTATTCTGTTCTGCTGATGATCGCGGCTCTGCCCATGTTGACCTCGTGCGAAGCGCCAGCCAAACAGCTGCAAAACATATCGAACTCAGAACGACAAATGACCAACGCTCCAGTTACCTCGCTCGAGCAAGCCATCGCTCTGGCCGAATTGGAAGTCCATAAACTCGGCTGGAAGAAGAATGAATACGAAGTCACCTCGTCCGGGTTGCAAGGTGACGTGTGGTGGGTGGAGATCTGGCGTATTCCTATGGTGCCGGGCGGCTACGTAGAGATTGAGATCACCTCAGGCGGAAAGGTGACGGTATTCGGGGGCGCGTGAAAACGGTAACCCGAAAGCCGTCAAGGACTCTCGTTCGAAAACGCGTTCGTGCGGTTCGGGCGACTGGCGCCGCATCTATTCTGAAGATGGTTAGCTTGTTTTCATAAGATTAATTGCATCCCGTCAATCCTGTTATCCTGTCCAACTCTTTCTTCTCTGACCGGCCGCGAGCCGTCCCCGCTTATCGCAGGTACGCCCAGCGCGGCTGCCTAACATCGAGGCGGGTGAGGCCGGCTTCGTGGGCGAGCCGTACGGCTTCGGCGTACTCGCACGGGCTGATGCGCCGGTTGATCGGCGCGAGGCAACAGGCCTCGTGGCACGGGCGGTATTGGTCCATGATGTTGAGATAGGTGTTCTTCGAGACTTCTTCGGCGAGGAATCGCACGGTTTCTCCCGTGCCCGCCAGACCCTCCGGCAAGACGAGGTGCCGCACGAGCAGCCCCCGCGTGGCGATGCCGCTCTCATTCAACACAAGGTCGCCGACCTGCCGGTGCATCTCTTTCACCGCCGCACGGTTTACGCGAGGATAATCGGGGACGCCGGAAAAGTGCAGACCCACGGCGTCATCGGAATACTTCATGTCGGGCATGTAGATGTCGATGACGCCGTCGAGCAGGGTTAGCGTCTCGAGCGAGTCGAAGCCGCCTGTGTTGTACACCAGCGGGAGGCGAAGCCCGGCTTCCGCCGCGAGGAGGAGCGCTTCCAATAGCTGCGGCACCACGTGCGAGGGCGACACGAAGTTGATGTTGTGACAACCCTGTGCCTGGAGGACGAGCATCATCTGCGCGAGTTCGCGCGCGCTCACTTCGCCGCCCTCGCCGCGCGCGCTGATCTCCCAGTTCTGGCAGAAGCAACAGTGAAGGTTGCACGACGAGATGAAGATCGTGCCCGATCCGTGGCGGCCTACCAACGGCGGCTCCTCACCAAAGTGCGCGTGAAACCCATAGACCACCGCGTGGCGCCCAGTCCGGCACGAACCCGTCTCCCCGTGCAAACGATCTGCCCCGCACGCACGCGCGCAGATGTCGCACGAAGCAAGCCGCTGCCGGGCGGTGTCGACTCGCTCCGCGAGTTCGCCGCTCTCCAGGAGTTGCAGGTACGCGGGCGTTATCACGGCTCATTGCCTCCCACAAAGGTACAGGGGATTGCGGCTCCGCGCATGCGCGGAGTGTTTCGCCGCTATCATTGTCCTGGTAGCGACGATTGGTCAAGGCGCGCGTGCGCGGGACCGCCACGGCGGACGAACAAGGACGATCAGGGACGACAGGGACGACAGGGACGACAGGGACGACATGGACGAGCACGGACGAGCACGGACGAGCACGGACCGCTCCTCCGCGAAAGCTCACGCGTTGGTCCGTGTCGGGCTATTGGAAGGCCGGCCCGCCTGAAGAGTATGATCTGCCATCCGCGTGGCGTTGCGGCGCCTCGTGAAATGGAAGTCCACAACCCCATTGAGTGTTCCGTGAAAGGAGACCGGTTATGCGTGGTTTTGCGGTGGTGTGTTCAATCGGCGCGGCGGCCGTGCTGGCCGCGCTGTCCCTGGCGCCCGTGGCCTACGGGCAGGGCGACGCCTTACCTCCGGGCGTGCTGCCCGCGGAGGAAGCGGCGGCCGGGTGGATCAACCTCTTCGACAAGGAAACAACCTTCGGCTGGAACATTCTGGGCGATGCGCCGTACAAAGTGGTTGACGGTATTCTCACGTGCGAGGGCGGCACGGGCGGCCTGCTGGTCACCACGAGCCAGTTCGCGGATTACGAGCTGCAGGTGAAGCTGCGGATTTCTGCGAACAGTTCGACGGGCCTGGAACTGCGCAGTTCGCTTCAGGGCCACTACACCGAGAACGGCACCGCGGTTGTTCCTGTCACCCAGCCCAAGGACAGCACGCCAGATTGGCACACCCTCGCCGTCACGGCCAGCGGCTCTACCCTGACGGCTACCCTGGACGGCGCGCCGGTCGAAGGCGTTGCCACCAACCGCCTGCGCGGCTACATCGGCATCCAGTTCCACGGCGACCATGAAGGGACACATAAACTGGAAGTGTCCGAAGCAAAGCTGAAGCCCCTCAACCTGAAATCCATTTTCAACGGTACTGACCTGACCGGTTGGAACATCATCCCCGACCACAAGTCCGAGTTCACCGTTGTGGAAGGCGCGCTGAACATCAAGAATGGCAACGGCCAGATTGAAACGGCCGACGTGTACAAGGATTTCGTCCTGCAGCTCGACATCTTCTCGAATGGCGACCACTTGAACAGTGGCGTGTTCTACCGCGGCCCCGTGGGCGTGTTCTGGAAGGGCTACGAGTCGCAGGTACGGAATGAATGGGATAAGCCGGCGGAGGGCTCAACGGAGCCGGGCGGAATCGATCGCCGCAAACCGCACGACTTCGGAACGGGCGGCAACTACGGCAATCAGAAGGCGCGCATGGTCGTATCGAGCGACCGCGAATGGTTCCACAAGACTCTCGTGTGCGATGGCAATCATGCCGCGGTCTGGATCAATGGGTATCAGACGAGCGACTTCACCGACACGCGGCCTGTCGTCGCGAATCAAGATGGCAAAGCAGGCTACGTGCCGGGACCGGGCACGATTCACCTGCAAGGCCATGACCCCACGACGGACCTCAGCTTCAAGAACATCAACATCATGGAATATCCCGCGCGCGGCGGCGCGCGCGCGGGCGGTGGCGGCGGACGTGCCCGCCGCGAAGGCAATCAATAGACCGATACGCACGGAGGCAGGAATGCAACAGCGGACCTGCCTCCGTTTCTTTTGACAGCCACATGAGGAGATCGAAATGGCGAAACACATCATCATGTATTCCGCGAAACTCTGCGGAGACTGCCAACTGTTGAAGGCGTTCATGGATGCCAACGGAGTGACCTACGAAACGCGGGACATCAGGGAGAACCCCGAATTCGGCGCGGAGTTGGAAGCGAAGACCGGCAAACTGGGCGTGCCCTATCTCATCATCGACGGGGAATGGAAGCGGGGATACGAAGTAGGCCAACCGTTCTCCGAGTCGTTTGCGCGGGAGTTGCTGGGGCTGTAACGAGCGGGTTGGCACCTGCAATTGGGGCACACAAGAAGTCGCCGGGACCGTGGCGATTGGCGAAGAACATCCCCCTCGGCCCTGCGGGCCTGCCCCCTTCAAAGGGGGACACTGAGCGCGTGCCCTTCGGGCCGCGTGTTATCTCTACCCGAGATCCAAATGCTTCAATAATAGTATTCTATTAGCAACATACATAGTGTTGCGCGGTTCCCCCTTTGAAGAGGGTGCCCCGAAGGGGCGGGGGATGTTCTTCCTTCGCCCTTGTTTCGGCCAAGAGGAAACCTTTTGGCCGTTTCGTGCATCATACAGGCGGCGTGTCCATCGCGTGCCAATGGGTCAGACCCCGTGCTTCACTGCGGAGCCAAGAACCTCGGTGCGCAAAACCTACGCGAAAGACGGGGTCACTCCCAGTCAACGGCGGCTTTTCCGGATCAATCCAGACGCCACACAGGAGCATCATGGCAGCTTCGCTCTCGGAACTCGGATACACCGCGCTCACCATCACGGGCTGGAGCCTGTTTGGGCTTGCCATCCTGGCGGGCCTGCTGTTGGACCTCGTGGGACTATTCGGCAACTGGATCATTCTGGCCGCCGTGGTCATTGCCTGGGTGGCAACGGGCTTCACGCATTTTGGCTGGGTGGGACTGCTCATCATGACGGCCCTGGCGGTATTGGGTGAAGTGCTCGAGACGGCTGCCGCGGGCTATGGCGCGGCCAAGTTCGGGGGCGGGCGCGGCTCGATCATCGCGGCCTTGGCGGGATGTTTGGGCGGGGCGGTCTTGTTCACGCCGATCATTCCTGTGCCGATCGTGGGGACTTTGATTGGCGCGTGCCTGGGCGCTTTTGGCGCCGCCGCGTTGTACGAGTACGTCCAAATGGAAAAGCAGATGCACCAGGCACTCTGGACGGGACTGGGCGCGGCGCTGGGCAAGGTGGCGGGGCTCTTCGCGAAGCTCCTGGTGGGGTTCGGCATGCTGACTGTCGCGGCGCTGACGTTTTAGTCCGCATATCTCACCGCCCCCCGCGTAGCGGGCGGTGAGATATGCTCTGGCAATGGCCCAAAGGCTAGTTCGAGAGGATTTCTCATACGCACATCGTGTAAGCAAGGTGGACGTGCCAGGGTCCTGCAAACTGCTGAATCAACTGGGATTGAGAGATCAGCGGTGTGTGCGTGTGAGAAATCCGGGTTAGGACGGGATTTGCTGCGTGCAACGGGGCGTGTGCCACACGGACTTACACGGGCGACGCAGCCCCACCGCTCTATTCTTGCGATGCATCGCGTATCGCGCGGAACAGGGCCTGAGCCCGGTATGGTTTCTGCAGGAAGCCCGCCAAGCCGGGTTCGCCGAAATTCGTCACGGTGTCTTGCTCGCTGAAGCCACTGGAAAGGACGACTCTGACTTCCGGCTTGATACGGCGCAATTCGCGGAAGGTCTCTTCTCCGCTGAGGTGGGGCATGGTCATGTCCAGCAGGACCACCCGGATGTCGCCGGCGTGTTCGCGAAAGACGGATAGCGCGCGGGCGCCGTCCTCCGCCTCCAAGACCGTGTACCCCGCGCGCTCGAGCAGGGTGCGTGCGGTCAGACGCACGGCGAATTCATCGTCCACGATCAGCACCGTCCCGTCACCCTGCCACTCTCCATCGAAGCGGGTGCTTTCAATGGCCGTTTCCGCCAGGTTTTCGCTCGCGGGAAGCAGCACCGTGAACGTAGTTCCCTCGCCGGGGGCCGATCGCACCCGCACGGTACCGTGGTGTCCACGTACGATTCCCAGCACGGCCGCCATGCCGAGTCCGCGCCCCGCGAACTTGGTCGTGAAGAAGGGATCGAAGAGCCGCTTCTGGGTGGCCTCGTCCATGCCGCAGCCGGAGTCCTGGACTTCGAGCGTCACGTACGTGCCCGCGGGCAGCTCATCGCCGAGGTAGTTCTCGCGCAAGAACTGCTCACTGTACTCCCGCGCGCCCGTGCTCAGCCGGATTTCCCCGCCTAGCTCGCCGAGGGCCTCGGACGCGTTGGTGATGAGGTTCATGACGATCTGGCGCACCTGGGTCACGTCGGCGCTGACGGCGGGCAGATCCTCTTGGAAGTCAAACGTGAGCTTCGCCCGCTTGGTAACGGATACGGATAGGAGGTGCGACATCTCCCGCACCACGTCGCTGAGATTTACGGGCTGGACCACGAACTGGCCGCGGCCCGAGTAGGCGAGCATTTGTTTGCACAGCTCGGCGGCGCGCTGGGCGGACGTTACGATGGGCTCCAGATAGCGGCGCCGTTCATCATCGGGAGGCAGATCGACGAGCGCCAGGTCTGCGTTGCCGAGGATACCCACGAGGAGATTGTTGAAATCGTGCGCGATGCCGCCCGCGAGTACCCCGAGACTTTCCAGTTTCTGGGCATGTTGAATCTGCATCTCGAGTTTCCGCCGTTCCTCCTCCGCCTCCCTGCGCGCGGTGATGTCCAGGTGGGTCCCGAGGGCGCGGAGCGGTTTGCCGCTGGTATCGTAGACAGAGACCATGCCCCGGTTCAGCACCCATTTCCAGCCCCCGGTCTTGGTGCGCATGCGGTGTTCGGCCTCGAAAGACGGGGTCCGTCCCGACAGGTGGGCCTGGACGATGTCGTTCGTGGCCGGGAAATCGTCGGGATGGACCTGGGAACGCCAGAATGCCGCCGAGTCCTCCGTCTCCCCATGTTTGTATCCCAGCATCTGGATGAAGCGATCGTTTACGGTGAGCGTATCCGCGACGATGTCCCAGTCCCACAGCCCCAGGTTGGCGCCGGCGAGGGCCATTTCCATGCGTTCTTCACTCACGCGCAATGCCTCTTCGGCCTGTTTGCGCTCGGTGATGTCAAACCACGTGCCGACAATCTCTTCAGTGCCGCCCGATTCCCCCCGGACCGACGAGGGCTGATCCAGAAACCACCGGTATGTCCCGTCCTTGCACTGCCAGCGGTACTCGAGTTGAGCCGCTCCCGTGGACACGACGGCAGCGAATCCGCGCTCAACCGAATCCCGGTCATCCGGATGGATACGCTGGTTCCAGAGGTCGCCCGGGGAGATGAATTCCTCCGCCTCATACCCACATAAGCGCACGACGTTGGCGCTCACCCAAGTCGGGCGGAACGGGGGCGCTCCTTCGGTCGTGTATACGGCCATCGGCAGCGACCGGAGAATGAGCGCCTGATGCCGCTCCGTGGCCTGCAAGGCGCGCTCGGCGATTTTGCGCTGGGTGTTGTCTATGAACATTCCGATGCAACCGACCGGCTGGCCCTCGTCGTCGAGAATCTCGATGGAGGCGTCGGTCACCCATCGTTCGCTGCCATCTTTGGCAACAATGCGGCTGTCGCTTCTCCACCGTCTGAGTTCGCCCGCGCGAACGCGCCGGACCGCTTCATCGACCGTCATTCCACTCAGCTCGCCCGTCAGCACAACTTCCTGTTGAATCGAGTCCCAGAGTTCCATCGTCATTTCGGAGGAGGTGTAGCCTGTGATGCGTTCGATTTCCTCGCCCATGAAGACAAAGGTCTCCACCCCTTGGGAGTAGTCGCGTATGTACGGCACCGCGTCCGCGGCCGCGATGGCCCTCCGGTAGAGGCTTTCCGTCTTGGCGCGGGCGTGCTCCGCCTCGAAGTGGTCGGTGATATCCCGGGCGACGCTTACCACGTGGGTGGGCTTGCCCCGAACGTCGCGAAAGGGGTTGTACGTGATCTGGAAGTAGCGGCGGCCCTGGCGCGGGCATACGAGCCAGCCTTCAAACGTCTCCGAGCCTCCTGCCAACACGCGCTCGATCGCGGGCCGCATCGTGCCCGCGAAAACCGGCTCGCCCCAAACTTCGCAGGCCGTCTTGCCGAGCAATTCGGAACGGGAGCGGTCCAGGGCGGTGCAGAACGCGTCGTTGACCGCTTCATACCGGAACCGCCGGTTCAACAGCGCCATCAGGTCCCCCGGAGAATTGGCGATGAACTCGTAGCGCCTCCACATCTCCTGGGCGGCCCGGCGTTCCGTGACGACCGAGCCCAGGATCAGGCCGGTCAGGGCGAATGAGATCGAGAAGAGGTGGACTTCCGTAAGTTCCCACCCGCCTTGAGAGGCCCACAGCGCGCCGATGACACCCAAGGCGACCGCCAGGATGGCGAGTACGCTCCCGGTGATGCCGTGCCGCAACGAAATCCAGATCAACGGCACAAACGCGAGATACAGGCGGCTGCCGGGGGCGACGCCAGGGTCACCCAGTGCGAGCCACAGAATCAGCGCAGTGCACGCCAGCCATGCGCCGACCTCGACGAACTGCAGCACCGGGCTATGTGCGGGCCGCGTCTCCGCGCCGTCACCGGGCGTGCCTTCGGGCGCTATCCGTTGATTGATCCACGGAAAGACGATTGCCAGAAGCACCGGGGAAATCGAGAACACGCCTGTAGCGTCGCCAAAAGTGAAATCGCGGACGATCATCCAGGAGCTGCTGAGCGGGCCGGCCGCCGCGCCAGCGTAACAACACGCCCCAACGAAAGATGCCAGCCAGGCGGCGGGCGCGAACCATGCGATGTCGCGCAGGTGTCTCAAGTTCGAATCGATCCGGACCACCCGCAGGAGAAACCACGCCGTCCCGCCGTACGAAGCCGTCGCGGCCAGGGCCAAGAGGCCCGGCCAGATTCCGTGCCAAATGGGCATGTACTGCCACAGCAGATAGTTGCTGAGCGCATAGGCGCAGAACACCGCGGGCGTGTATCTTAGACCGAATCCGAGCAGGAGTGCCAAGGCGAGTCCGGCAGGAGGATACCAGGGGACGACCCCGGCCTCGGTCTGCAGGAACTGGGCGGAAAAATCCATCACGAGGAACAGGGCCAGAAAGACCAAAGCGACAGCCGCGCGAAACTTCAGAGGCGCCATTGTTTCGCGCAACGGAGGTTGGCTCCTGTGAACAGTGGCCGACTGGGTTTCGTGCAACACCGGCGTACACTCCGTACCCGCGATACCCACCTGCATCGGAAAAGAGGTCAAGACTCCCCGTGAGGACCCGTCAAACGCCGGGCGAGACCTCCCACCGTATTATCAGGATAGCCCATTTGGCGAGAGCGTGTACACTCGCAAATCCTATGCACCGTGCGTTGCGCGGATAAGAGACTGGATAAGGTGTATTGAAACCAAGAATTCTGAGGATAGGGAAGAAGCCCATGGGGCATGTTCGGGCCGGGTCTGTGGACCGGATGAACCTTGACAGGAGTCCGGGCATGCAATATAATGGTAATAACATAAGTTCATCATGATGAACAAAGAGAATGCACCATGAGCAAACCGATCAACGATTCTACGTATTGGCGCGACTTCGAAAGAAACGACATCACCCATAGTGCCGCGCACTATCTCATGGCCATCGATGCGCTCCGGGATGAATACGGGTATGCCCGTGTTACGGACGTTGCGGAGATGCTCGAAGTCTCGCGGGGCGCCGCTTCCATGTCCATTTCCCAGCTCAAGAAACGCGGATGGGTAACGGAAGATGCCCATCGTTTTCTATTGCTGACGGAAGACGGCCGTTGCATGGCTCAGTTGGTGGAACAGAACTTCCGGATTCTGGGAAAGTTCTTCGAGGAAGTGCTTGGTGTTTCACCCGATACGGCCCTTTCAGACGCCTGCAAGATGGAGCATCTGATGAGCTTGGAGACCGGGAGGCGCTTGGTCTGGCTCATGCGCTATATCCTGAGCGATGAATCGCGCGCCGCGAAGATTCACGATGTGATGGCGTGTTTCCGGCCCGGCTGTGAGTCCGCGGAGCACTGTCCTCTGTGCGAAGGGGGCCAGTGCCTGACGGCGCCAGAAGGGGATTGCGAGTTTCATCGAAGACACCAGCGCAAACCCGGGGGCGTGAATTCTTGAACGCCCCATGCTGTTTCGTACATACTGTTATGATCGCGCGCGGCAAGTCCGCGAGTGAATGGCGGGTTTTGTGCCCGCTGTACGTTTGGGGGAATAGAACGTGAGTGAAGTACCGGAATCATTTGAATCGCCACTCTCGGAGTGCCAGACCGGTGAAGAGGGCGTGGTGGCGTCCGTAGACGCGGACACGGGACTGGCGGTCCGTATGCGGGAACTGGGTTTGGTGCCGGGTGCGCGCATCCGTGTCGCGCGAGCCGGCAGTCCACTCATCGTGGAAGTGGGAAACACCCGTTTGTGTCTACGAGGGGAAGAGGCATCTCGGGTCCTTATGCGAATCTGCTTGTTCCCCGAAGCCGCGCACATGGTGGGCGGCATGGCGATGGAAAGGCAGGGTCTGTCGTAACGGCCCGCCCGGCCACGCAGCACCTGACACCTCCACATGCTTACACTCAGCAGTCTCAAGCCTGGTGAAGGCGGTGTTGTGTCCGCGCTTCATGGGGGTGGCGCTGTGCACCAGCGGCTCCAGGAGATGGGGGTCATCGAGGGGGCCGCGGTGGAAGTGGTGCGGATTGCCCCCTTTGGCGATCCGATAGAAATCCTCGTTCAAGGGTATCATCTCTCACTGCGCAAGGCGGAAGCCGCTCTTGTGGAATTGGAATTGTGACGGGCCGATGCGAGTCAATGACCAGGAACCCGAAGACAAGCAGAGAACATTGGCCATTGCCGTAGTCGGCAATCCCAACGTCGGCAAGACGACCCTGTTCAATGCCTTGACCGGACTGGCGCACGTGACGGGGAACTACCCCGGGGTTACCGTCGAACGCAAGGTGGGCGCGCTCCAATTGAATGGCACGGCGGCCGACCTCGTCGACCTTCCGGGCACCTACAGTCTCGCCGCACGTTCCCCGGACGAGATGATCGTGGTGGACGTCCTGCTGGGTCAGCAGGAAGGGGAAACCCCCGTGGACGCGGTCCTGGCGGTGGTCGATGCCACCAATCTCGACCGCAATCTCTATCTGGTGTCCCAATTGCGCGAACTCGGCAAGCCCCTTGTGGTCGCGCTGAACATGATCGATCTCGCGCGCAGGCGTGGCATCGCGATCGATGTCTCCCGCCTTTCAAAGGATCTGGGCGCGCAAGTGGTTCCGGTGTGCGCATACAAGCGCGAGGGTGTCGAGGAACTCAAGCGGGAGCTGTTGCGCGCGACGCGCGGCCCGGCCCCTTCTGGCGGCGGGCCCGACTATCCGCCCGCGCTCGTGGCCGAAGCCGGCGCTCTCGAGACAACCTTAAACGCACAGGACGCCCGCAGGAAGTTGGGCCGCGAGGTCCCCTTCCTTGAGGTGTTCCGGCTGCTCATCGATCGTGATGGCTATGCGGAACACCGGTTGGAAGAAGAGATGAACGGCGGCCTGCGGCCCCTGCTGGATGAACACCGCGAGCGGGTCACGCCGAATGGATCGCTCGCGGCCATCGAAGCGCGCAGCCGCTACGCGTGGATCCGGAACGTGGTCGCCGCGGGCGTGCGGAAACCCGCAACCCCGGTGACAACCGTCTCTGATCGCCTGGACAGCGTGCTCACGCATCGCGTCTTCGGCACGTTTATCTTTGCGGGTATCATGGCGACCGTTTTCCAGGCAATCTTCGCGTGGGCGTCGCCGCTCATGGACGGGATCGACACGGCGTGCGGCGCAATGGGGGAGTGGGCCGGCGGGCTTCTGCCCGAGGGTCCGCTTCAAAGCCTCGTGGTGGACGGTGTGTTCGGCGGCGTGGGCAGCGTGCTGGTGTTTCTGCCCCAGATTCTCATCCTCATGCTGTTCATCGCGCTGCTCGAGGACTGCGGCTACATGGCGCGCGCGGCATTTCTCATGGACCGGTTGCTCAGCCGCTGCGGACTTTCCGGCCAGTCCTTCATTCCGATGCTGTCGAGTTTTGCCTGCGCCATCCCCGGTATCATGGCCACGCGGACCATCTCCAACCGGCGCGACCGGTTCACGACAATCCTTGTTGCCCCGCTGATGAGCTGTTCGGCCCGCCTGCCGGTGTACACGCTGCTTATCACGGCATTCATCCCGGAGACTCACTACCTGGGCGGGCTCGTGGGGCTGCGCGGCCTGACGTTGCTCGCCCTGTACGCCTTGGGGATTCTTGTGGCGGTGCCAGTCGCGTGGCTGCTGAAGAAGACCCTGCTTCGCGGCGAAACCCCACCCTTCCTGTTGGAACTGCCCTCCTACAAACTGCCGCAGTGGCGCACCGTGGGCCGGAAGGTCTACGTGCAGGGACTCGAATTCTTGCGCCGCGCGGGGACGATCATCTTCGCCATCGCGGTGCTGGTTTGGGCGCTGGCCTACTTCCCCCATAGCGACGCCATCACAGAGGACTACGCGGCGCAGCGCGCGGCCATCGAGAGCGGGCAGTTGACCGGCGAGGAACGCGACAGCGCCCTCGAAGAACTGAACCGCAAGGAAAACGGCGAGCACCTGCAGAATAGCCTGTTCGGGCGCATGGGGCACTGGGTCGAACCGGTGGTCCGCCCCCTCGGCTGGGACTGGCGCATCGGCATGGCAGCCATCGCCTCATTCCCCGCGCGTGAAGTAGTCATTGCGACGCTGGGCACCACCTTCTTCCTGGGGAGCGATGTGGACGAGTCCTCCGACAGCCTCAAGCAGGTCTTGCACGCGGCGGAATGGCCCGATGGACGGCCCCTCTTCACGGCGCCCGTGGCGCTCTCGCTGATCGTGTTTTTCGCGCTGTGCTGTCAATGCGGTGCTACCCTGGCCATCATCCGCCGCGAGACTCAATCCTTCCGCTGGCCTCTTTTCACCTTTGCCTACATGACCCTGCTCGCGTACCTCGGCGCGTTTCTCGTCTACCAGACGACGACCCTGCTCGGCTGGGGAGGGCCCGCGGCATGACGGCCCAGTTGCTCATCATCGGTGTTATCGTGTGCGTAGCGGCTGCCTACCTCGCGCGCTACGCGTGGCATGCCTGGCGCGGCCAAGGCGGCTGCGGTTGCGGCGAATGCCCCGCCGGCAAGAAGAGCCGCTGACCTCGGACGGAGTAGACACAGCCGCGCCGCAGCGTGGCTGTGCCCCATGAGCGTTCGGCTATCGGACGGATTGGACTGATCGGACCGATCGGACTGACCCCCAATGGGCCACTGGCAAGGGTGCCGGTGCTGCGCGACTTGGTCCACCGGACCGATTGGACCGATCCGTCGAATCCGTCCGATTCCCAACGGAACACCCGCGCATTCCGAGTAAACACTTCCCTGCGTGGCATTATCCTGCAGTAATGCATTTTAATCGATTTGGACTTGACTGTGCTCACCAACACCAGCAATCCCCTCCATTTTTCCCCGCAAGGCAGGCCAGAAATTGGATAAAGATAAGGCGTTGACTTAAAGAGGGGTTCACGCTAGGATAGAGCCGATTAGGGGAAGGCACACTGCGATTGGACCAGCAGGGTGCCAGAGAGGGTGTCAGCAGTTTCACAATTAGTCCCTTGCTTAGTTTTTACCTCAGGCAACCCGGATTGGGACGCCGGGCACCAGGCAGAAGGGGAGCGACCAAGTGGTTCGTATCTGTCACGTGCGGAGGAAGCGCGGTGACGAGGGGTTCA
>JADLCA010000334.1 GCA_020847495.1 Candidatus Hydrogenedentota bacterium
GTGGCGTTTATGAGATGTGGGATTCCGGATTGGATGTTGCAGAAACCGTAGGAGTGCCGAAGATCCTATCTGTGTTGGCCCTTCTGCTCGGGATTGGGTGTCTGGCGATTGAAGGCGCGCGTCTGGGCCGTCATGTGGATCCATCGTTGCCGCTGCTTTGGCGCATTGGTCTCTTGAGGTTAGGGTGGCGCGCTCACGAAGGAGTAGTCAGCCCCCTCAGGGCGCAGGTCGACTTTGAATGGAGACGCAAGGGGCGGCTACTGCCGGTCTTGACGCTGAGCTTCATCGCGTTGGGAGTATTCTTCTCTGTTACGTATGCCGATACCAGCGTCCCTCGAAACTCGTTCGGCACGCTCGGGCTCTCGATGATGATGTTTCCGGTGTATGCGGCACCGATTGCGGCAATTCTCGCCGGGGTACTCGGGCCGCTCGACGATTACCGGCAGCGCGTTTCCGGTGTTGGGCTTTTCCTGTTCACACGCGCGGCGGACGACGGACTCCATTCACGCGCCCGGCTGATCATGAGCCTGAAGTCGGTCGGCGTGACGATAGGTTCCTGTCTTCTCATCATGTGCGCTGGCGCCGTCATAATGGCGGTCGCACGGCCAGAGACTCTGATTGAATTCCACACTGAGTTCTCCTGGGAGTATTTGCCGGGGGCGGTCGTGATCGCGGCGGGGTATGGCTTGCTGGTGTGGACGCTGTACTGGATGGCCATTCCTGGAGCGATTCTCTGGTTCTGGTTGGTGTTGGTGACGATCGGTTTTGAGCTAATAGACTTCGACTCTGTCCCGTTCTTTGTGTTCATGACAGTGTGGCCGCCCAGTCTCGCGATGATTGTCACCACGATTTTCGTGGTGAGGCGAAACGCGCAGAATAAAATGCTTTTTCCATGGGCATCCGTGTTTGCGGGCGGCACGGCAGTCGCGGCGCTGTGCGTGATCGCATGGCTTGGCAACATAAGTTCCATATGGGGTTCAACCCTATCAGAGTTCGGCATTCTCAAGGCGCTTCCCGCCATTGTGGCGCTGGCGCTGTGCCCGGCCTTCCCCATACTCGCGCAACCGATGCTCGTCGAGCGCCTGCGCCGCGGCTGAGACCGAAAAGGAGGAACCATGCGCTCGTATAAGACAAGCTCCCTGGGTCCCATCGGTGCGCTGCTCTGGGAGAATCTGCGGCTGACGTACCTGGCCTTCATCGTCGCGCTCATACTGGGCGCTGGCGTGACGCACTCCCTCGCCGAAGTGCACAGGCTACAGCCCAATACCATGTGGGAAGACCCTGTCTTGCCCAGTTACGCGATGTGCAGCTTTGCGCTCTTCATGTATGGAGCGATTCTTCTCTTCTCGCTCGCAGACCCGAAGAGCTTGACCATGCGAATCCCGGCGCGGCACTACACGCTTCCCGTAAAGACGAGTTGGATGGTCGCCACGCATCTGGCTTACCGTGTGCTCTCGTTCACGCTGTTGGCGCTGACGCTGTCCGCGTTGATGCGGGTGGAGTTCGGCGAATTGACCGAACACGACATGGCGATAGACCTGACGGTTGCGGTGCTCCTCTTCAGCTACGCGCTGGCGGTGGCGTGGTCGTGGGGTATGGTGCGGCCTCTGGCCACGGCGATGATTGTCGCGGCGCTGCCCGCCATATCCATTGGAGCCATGATCGTCCTTGACGAGAGCAGACAACCTCCGGCCATGCCCATGTCCGGGGTGTACTCGCAGAGACTGGGTCTAGCCGGTTCTGAGGGGACTCGTGGGGGGCGTGAGGATGCTGCTTCTTTCTTTGCGCCGTCTGAAGTCGGGGCGCAGAACTTGGCGCAAGATCGAGCGTCAGAGCAGCGGGGACGTGGCAGCGAGCCTCGTGCCGGCCGCCGGATGCGCTCGGACGCGGAAGGGATTCATCAGGTGGAGCTAGGACCGGCGCCCACGCCGCGCCCAACGAAGCCATCGACCATTCTGTTTGGAATGTTTGGTGTCGCCGCGGCACACCTGATCATTGCCTTTGCCTGCGGACTGCGCGGGCGAACCGGCTCTGATGGGGGTACGAGTTCGGGTCGTGTGGCCGCCAGAGTGCTCGGGAGCGGCCCCAAGATTACGCCGTCGGCACAGCAGGCCCAGATGTGGTACGAGTGGCGCCGGAAGGGTTACGTGTTTCCTGGGATGACGCTCTGCTTTGTCATTGTCTCGGGGATCATCGCGCTATGCTTCGACGGTGAGATTGACGACCTTCCCATGTTTCTCGTTATTGCTCCCGCTTACGCCTCGATCTTCACCGCCTTCTTTACTGGTTTGTACATGCTGTCCGTAGACTACCGGCACGCATCGTCCGGTTTGTCGACGTTCCTATACACGCGGCCGCTGTCGACCGACGCCTACACGCGGGCCCGGCTTCGCATGAGCGTGCAGAGTGTGCTGTTGAATCTGTGCCTATGCATTACATGTGCGCTGGCGGGCTTGTCCTTATCTGGAGGACGGGAAATCGCTGGAGAACTGGAGGAGGTGTCCTTCTTTGCATTCGCTTTCCTTGCCTATGGGTTGATGCTCTGGTCGCTGCTTTGGATGAGCATTCCGGTGCTCGTGTATCTGCTGTGGTTTGGGTGCTACTTCTACTATCAATCCATGGTGACTTCGGATTTCTCGCGGGTCAGCGAGTACACCCATATGTTCTGGCTGGTGTGGATTCCCGCGGTAGTGATGCTGGTGGCGACGGCAGTGGTGTGGCGCCACCCCGCCACGTGGCAGGCCTTGTCGGACGTGACCTTGTCACGGGCACGGAAGATTATGGTGGTGGCCCTGTTCACAATGGGCATGTGCCTTTGGCTATCAGGCGAGTTCCCCGCATCGAATACGCTCCTGTTTGAAGGGCTCACCGTCGTGCTGGCGGTGTTGGGACTGAGCATGGTGCCGGCACTGGCCATCATTTCGCAGCCGCTGTTGCTGGAGAAGTTGCGGCGGAGGTAAAGGGGCGGGGTCGAAGATGACCGGCGAGGAAGATGACCGGCGAGGGCGCCGGTCCCACACATGATGGTCCCACACATGATGGTCCCACACATGATGGTCCCACACATGATGGTCCCACACATGATGGTCCCACACATGATGGTCCCACACATGTGATGTCCCAACCGGAAGAAGACCGGCGAGGGCGCGGGTCCCACACGTTGTCACGGGGAGGTGCGGCATGAACAGAAGTCGCGGATTCTCGCTCGTGGAGTTGCTGGTGGTCATCGCGATCATCGCCATATTGATGGCGCTGATTCTGCCCGCGCTGTCGCGCGCACGGGAGTCCGCGCGGCGGGTGTCGTGTGCGAGCAATCTGAAGCAGTTCGGTGAGATCTTCCGGATGTTTGCGGACGAGAGCAAAGGCGAGTGGCCGCCGCGCATGGTGCCCTACCATTATCCTTACAGCTCGTCGGCGGAATGCTGGTCCAGTTTTGACGGCGTATATCTGTATCCCGAGTATCTCACCGATTGCGAAATCACCATCTGTCCATCGGACTCGGAGTTTGGATCCATCAGCGGAAACGCGGCCTTCTTGCGTCCAGTCGGATCGGGATGGAGCACGATGCCCTACGATGAACCCATTAAGAGGATGATCGAGTATCCGTCACTGGCTGACTATTCCTACGTTTACTGGGGCTATATGATCGAGCCGCGCCACGTGAGCACTCCGGACGATATGGGGGCCATGGGAAGGATCCTGGACAATCAGACAGTTCACAGCGTCAATTTCACTACGCGCTGGGAGGATCAGTACGTGACGCTGCCAAGCATTGGCAGCGACGTGACGGTGTCGAGATTGCGCGACGGCATCGAACGCTTCACCATCACCGACATCAATAACGCCGCGGGGGGTGCAACGGCGGAGTCCGGGGTGCCGGTCATGTGGGACACCGTGCGGCCCAAGCAGGGGTTCTTCTCCCCAAGCGAGGTGAACCACGCCCCGCTCAGCGCAAATGTGCTGTTCATGGATGGACACGTGGAGTTTGAGCGATACCCGCAGCCGGATGGATCGCGTTTCTTCATGTTGAGCAAAGCCGCCGTCGAGGATGGGGTATTCCACTTCCCGTGAGCGGCTCGCCGAAAAGGAAGTCACAAAACCTCAGTGCGAAAGCCACGAAACACACGACGTGGCACGGCCGCCACCAAACGAAGAGCTTCGTCCACCGATTGCACGGATTCAACAGAGAGAACAACAAGGGGGAGCCAGCAAGGGGGAACAGGCGTCTCGCCCGTGGCTTGACTGCACTCCAGCGCAGCGGCGCGGAGTTCGCGGAAGAACGAGGAGAAACCCCCTTGTGCCAATCCCAAACGTATCGCTCATCAGATTGAATCTGGAGCTAAACATCCCCTTAAGGGAACTCTTACGCGACGTGCTGACTCCGGGTAGTCCCGCGTTCCGGGGGCCAACCCGGGGCTGTGCGTACATAGGCCCTTCAGGCCATTGCGGCGGCTCAAGGCCGCCGATTTACCAGTGAGCCCGGGGACCACTGCCAGAGCGTGCCTGACCCAAGCGTAGTTCACTCTGCATCGCAATCGGCCTGTGGTAGCTCCCAAAGTGAGTCGATACCAGCCGGACTTTGTGGCGCTAACGAGACGGGGAGCTTTGATGCGATTGCCCTGCGTCTTGGCGAGAGGTACTCCTCCCTCCCGTGCTCCCCAGACCCCCGTCGTCTACTCCCCGTTCCCTTTTGGAAGTGCGGGAAGCGAACTTGATACTATATCCCGCATGCCTGCATGTGTGCAGACCGAGAATCTTACGAAGTGTTACGGCTCTGTGGTCGCGGTCAGTGGCTTGAACCTGTCCGTGCGCGACGGCGAAGTTTTCGGGCTTCTGGGCCCGAATGGCGCTGGCAAGAGCACGACCCTTTGCGCGTTGTGTGGCCTCATACGCCCCACATCGGGTTCGATCTCGCTCTTTGGTAAGGATTTGCGCAGGAACTTCCTGGAAGTCTCCGCCCGGATGGGGGTCATGGTGGAGCGGCCCGCCTTCTACAACCACCTCTCCGCCAAGCGCAACCTGGACCTGCTGGCGCGCCTGTCCCGCCGGGAGATTACAGTTGACCGCGCCCTGGACCGCGTGGGCTTGCTGCCGGTCGCGGGCAAGCGGGTGGGTGCCATGTCGCACGGCATGCGGCAGCGGTTGGGCATCGCCCAAGCCCTGCTGACAGAGCCGGACCTCCTCATTCTCGACGAACCCACCAGCGGCCTGGACGTGGAGAGCACCCAGGAGATCTTGCGCCTGCTTCGTTTCCTTGCCGACGAGGCGAAGGTGACGATCATCGTGTCCAGCCACATGCTCCACGAAGTGGAGACTCTGTGCGACCGGGTGGCTATCATGAACCAGGGACGCCTCCTGGCCTGCGCGGACACGGATGTGCTCTTGTCCTTCGACACCTCCCAGGCGGAGGTGCTCGTGGATGCCCCCGAGGCGGCCGCAAAACGGCTCGCCGCGCAGCCATGGGTCGAGTCCGTCACTATCCAGCCGGGGCGCATCCATGTGAAGCTTCAGGGCGCTTCCGTGCATCAGCTCACGGCGTTTCTCGTGAGTGCAGGCTACCGGATTTCGGGCGTGATTCCGCGCCGCCGCACCTTGCAGGACTACTTCATCAAGGTGCTCAACTCATGATCCCAAGGATTTTGAACGCCTACCTGGTTGAGTGCCTGAAGGCAATGCGGGCAAAGTCCACCTATCTCGGGCCAGTCCTGGCCGTTCTCTTGTCGATGCTTGCTCCGCTCATCCATCCCATCACCGACGATTCAGGCAGCGCCTACGCCTTCATCGCCTTCACGACGCCGATGGTGCTGAATCTGCTGGGACTTCTACTCGTGCTCACGTTCTGCGCCGGACTTGTTTCATCCGAAATGGGTAGCGGCACGATCCGGCTCGTCCTGGTCCGGCCCTTGTTGCGTCATGAATTCCTGCTCGCCAAGCTTCTCCTGGGCATGACGTACGCCGCCCTGCTGACGCTGCTCGTGGGTGTTTCCACCTGGACCGTGGCCGCCATCCAGGGGCGGCTCGCGGGGGTCGTTTTTGGCGGGGAGATGCTGCATACCAGTTCCGAAATGCTCAAGGCATATGTGCTGGGCGCCCTGCTTGGTTTGGCGCCGCAATTCGCGGCGGCCGCGTTCGCCGTGATGGTATCGACACTCGCCCGGAGCACGGGTGCGGCCGTGGGTGCGGCCGTGGGCGTTTGGATCGTCTGCGACACACTCAAGTACCCGCTCCGCATTGCGCCGTTTCTCTTCTCCACCTATATGGAGAGTCCGTGGCAGGTCTTCACCACGTATTGCGAGGGTCTCGAATCTTCCTGGACCCCGTCCCTTTACTATTGCCTTGCCTCTTCATTGGGGGCCATAGTCGTATTCACAGCCGTGGCGGTCGTTTCCTTCAATCGGCGGAATATCCAGGCATGATTTCCCCCATCCTGGTTTTGGCCATTCTCGGCGCGGATTTCGTCCAACAGGAATTCGACGGCGTCATCCCCTACGAACCCGCGCCATACGGCACGCCCGAAAAGGGCAAGGGCTTTCGCTTGGGTGACTTCAACGGGGATGGTGCCTCCGATGTGATTACCAAGGACTTCCTGCTCCTGCAGCTCGGCGGAGGGTTTCCACGGCAAGGCCAGCGTCCACTGCCGAACTTCGGGGGGCGCGCCGCCGGCGATTTGTGGGGCCAGGACCTCTATTTCCTGCTCTCGGACCGCCTGGAGATCGTACGCTGGTCCGGCGACACATGGCAGCGCGTTTTGAGCCAGGACATGTCGTGGCCGCGGACCGGCCTGGTATCGCAGTTGGCGGGTTCGCCCCAAGATAATTCGGTCTCCTTTGCATCGTTCCTGTTTGACGTGGATGGGCAAGGTACGCCGGAAGTTATTCTACCGGCCGAAGACGGCGTCCACATCTACCGCCGTAACGGGGCGTTCTATGAAGCGGCGGGCACCCTGCTGGCTTCGCTCCCGCCTTTCACCTTGGAGAATGCCGGCGATGTGACCTTGTGGCCTCAGAAGCGCCGTGCTCTGTCGCCACCCCGGCAAACGCGCACCTTTTCCTTTTCGCTCCGGGAGCAGCAGGTTTGTCTCGCATACGCATCGCCCGTTGCGGGAGGCATGGTGCAACACCGGCTCTGCCATTACCCCGTGCTACCGGGCAAAGATGGCTTCTCGCTGGGTCCAGAACCTGCCCTGGACACGCTCTCCAAACCCGTGCCAGCTGGCGTCAGCGCCTTGTTTCTGAATGGTGATGACGTGATCGACCTCTGCCAGACCCAGGTCACCAGCATGACCACATCCACGGTGCCGGTCCCCGTACTGGACGTTTCGCTATCGACAAACGGGGGGGAGACCTTCACCACGCTCCGGAGCGTCACGCTCACCACAACACCACGCTTTGCCGACATGAACGGCGACGGTCTACTGGATTTCATTGGCGAACGAACCGCGCTCTTTGACGGCGGATTGCGTGAGACGCTTCTGCGTGCCATGAGCAGGCGGAGAGTGGATCACGAGGTGCGCGTCCATCTGCAGTCCGCGGCAAGAGGTTTTTCGGCCTCGCCGCTATTCTCGCATCTCTTTGCTGTAGACCTCGACAAGGCGCCTCTCCACCAATCGCCGTTGTTCATGCGTTACACGCGAGGGTCCCTGGTGAATATGCAGGGCGACTTTGACGCGGATGGCTTTCTGGATGCGGCCATCCAGGACCGGCCGGACCGGATCGCGGTGTATCGCGGGTCCCAGTCCGGATTCGAGACGGTTCCCTACGCCGCGATCACGCTGACCGCGATCGAGTCGTTCTGCGTGGCGGACCTCAACGCGGATGGACGCGCCGACGTTCTCGCCGACGCACCAGTTCCCGGAGCGCCTGACCGGCCCTCCCGCACAAGCATATTTCTCATGAAAGGCGGCGCACCGTGAATCCCATCCTCGTATGTGCGTCCTTGCTCTTTGCGGCGCCGGTGTTTGAGCCCCTGCCCATCCCATTGCCCAGTGGCACCACACAAATATTCCTGGCGCGTGCCGATGAGGATGAAGCGGCAGACCTGTTCCTTCTACAGGGAAGGCGAATGACCGTCCGCCTGGACGCTGGCGGCGAGCGGCGGATTACCCTGCCTGAAGGCACCGGTGCCTTCGATGTCGCGGACCTCGACGCGGACGGACTCTCCGAAATCCTCGCCATCCGCGGCGATGACCTCCTTGAAGTCGATACGCTGACATCGACGAGCACGGAGGGACTTCCCCGCGTGCTTTTCAAAGCGAACTCCTTATATTCGGCGCCCAGCGCCGACCCTTTTCCTCAGGTACTGGTGGCGACCTTCAATCTTCAGCTCTGCGTCATCCTGCCGGTTTCGGGCGCATTGCGCGCCTATTCGATTGAGGGCACATTATTGGAGGAGTTCCCCGTCTCCGCGGCGAATTCGGCCGTACCCGCATTGCGCGAGGGCGTGGACGCCGTATCCCTCACCCGCCCGGGTACTGCGCCTTCCGGCGAAACGTGGCTGAAATGCTACCAGACCATCGAGATGGCTCCCAATCTTCCCGCCGAATTGGCCCCGGCTCCCGTGTCGCACTTCACCACATGGTCCGCATCCCACGAGGTCGCAGCTCCCGAGGACGAAGGGGGACTGCCCGCTGGCATGGAAGAAGGCGAATATGCGGGGATGTGGGACTGTAGTTCGCTCCAGGAAGACGCCGCGCGGATGCGGCTGCTCATGTGCCGCACAGACGACACGGGGAACTCTCTCGTATTCCTGTACGATGTTCCCTTAATCTCAGGAGAGCTGAATTGGGCCGAGGCGAAAAGAAGCCCCATCCGGAAGTATCCGGGCCGGGTCGTCCGAAGTGACTTCGAGCCGGATATCGAGTACAGCCAACGCGCCGATTTCAATGGTGATGGCTATGTGGACCTCGTCCTGGCCGATGCGCCCCGTCCGGGCACCTCGGTGGACTCCCTGGTGCGGACGGTCCTTGGACGAACCTGGCCTCTCCGCCTGACCGTTCACCTGTTCGTGCCGGAAAAGGAGCGCTTCGACCCGAAACCCTTCGGGGTGATCGACTGCAAGGTTCCGGTTACCTGGTTCTTCGGACGGGAACCCCTGCGCAATGTGTGCATTGCTGACTTCGACGGGGACAAGATGACCGACCTGGGCTTCAGCGCCGAGGAGAGCGAATTCCAGGTGTGGCTGGCAGCGGACGGATTCGGGGACCAACCGGACTGGTCTTACAAGTTTCCGGGACCCATCGAGCGCATCGAAACGGTCGCGGATGTGGCGGGGAACGGTCGTATGAGCGTACTGCTCCGCTGTGAGAGAACCCTGTTCCTGCTCAGGGCTCCGTAATCTCTGAAGGAAGGACTCGATGGTGACGTGATAGGGAGGTTGGTACTCGGTCTCCCAGCCCTAGGCCAGGAAGTCTTGAATCCGGCGTGCCACTTCGTTGACGACTTCCGGTTTCTTGTAATCACCCCGTTCAATCGCCTGGCGTGCTGCATCCACACGCTCCGTGCGCACATCGGTCTGCTGCTTCGCGACCTGGACTAACTGCGCCAGTTTGGCGGCCGCCTGGGCTTCCGAACTGATCAGAATATCGTCTTGTGACGACGAGCTTTGGACCGTGTCATCGCGTTTGCGATCACGTACGTTGGCCGGGCGATCGGGTGCGGGTTCGGGAACGCCGCTTATTCCCTGTATGCCAACCATATGTCCATCTCCTCTTCTGCGAGTATCAGGCCCTGCCGAGGGCTACTCTTCCACTCCGTTTATCGGCAGGAAGCATCCGGAACTTTAGCTCAATTCTGTCCATAAGACAAGCATCGCGATTCAAGAGCGCCCCTACCCACCACCTATTATATCACAATCACTTAAGCTCTGACACCTCGTATCCTCGTAAGGACTCCCGATAGAATTCCAAGATGCTTTCCCTCGTTATATGCCCTATTTGATTCCGGAATCGGTAGGGGTCGGAAGCCACATCCTCCGCAAATCCCGCCAAGAGTACCTCCGAAACTCCATGGTCCCCGGCAGCACAAGAGACACCCAGTTCGTCGAATAGACCCCGCAGTGCGCGCGATA
>JADLCA010000335.1 GCA_020847495.1 Candidatus Hydrogenedentota bacterium
CAAATACCGTGGGTAGCGCCGGCAAAGCGTGCTCGATAACCAACCTCGGCCGGTGTCACGTAGGAAACCGCGTGACACCGGCCGGGCAGAAGTTATGGAAGAAATGCGATTGCTCGCATCCGTTCTGTCTACCGGTCTTGGCCCAGGGATCGCGGTTCCTCGGAGCTGTGGTTCCTGGCCATGCCGGAATCAACCAGGAGGTACCAACCACATGAAATCGTTCCTGACGATATCAGTCGCTGCGGCGACAATGACGCTGGGCTTGATGGCACAAAAGCTGGAGACCCAGAAACCGGATTCCAAAACAGTCCTTCGTGTCGAAACCGCGAAAGACCATCTGACTGTCATCGAGCTTACCGACGTAGTAACAATGGTGGCGGTCGGGAATCGCAGCGCTTTCACCGTCGAGCGCCGCGAGAACAAAGTGTTTGTCACGCCGACGGACGAAGGTGCCAGGACCAACCTCTTCATTTGGACCAGCGGCGGCCGTTACGCCTACGAACTGGTTCCCGCTACGGACATCGATCAAATGCATGTCGCCATCGATCAAGTCGCCTTGGCGGTGACCTCTTCAATCCCGGCACCGGCGACAGGTGAAGTTGCTCAAACCACCGAACGACTACCAGCGGAGATGTTGACGGCGGCAACTCCGGTACTCGTGACCGGCGAGCGCGAAACCGACGGACGCGTGGAAGTGACGTTGCGCGACCTTTATCGCAAGAATCACAGACTCTACCTACGGTACGCAGTGGCCAATCACACGGGAACCAGCTATTTACCCAGTCGCCCGGCCGCCTGGATTCTGGAAGGCGCGCGGGCCCAGCAGTCGCTGATTCCGCTGGGAGAGCACCAGCTCGGGGAGAAACTCGCGCGCACTGTCAAGTCGGATGCCCTAACGACGATGGGAGTGGTGGACGCCGAACAAACTGCGGTGATCGCTGCGGGTGGTCACGGGTGGGGATGGCTTGTGTTGGATGAATCCGGAACCGCTTCTACGGATAGTGTCGCCGTGCTGCGATTGCAATTTGCGGCTGACGCGAAGGGGACGGTGGACGCGGTTCTAGTTCTGCAGCCCGCCCCCACGCGGGAGGTGGCCAATGCCCGGCCTGCCGTCCGATGAGCCAGGAGTGCTCTCGGTAAAGGAAGTCCACGCAGAGTTCGACAAGCTGCTCCGCGATCGTCACCACATGGGATTGCGAAATCTCATAGGTGACACACTCCTGGAGCCCCGAAATCCCTTCCAAAGCAAACGGCGAAACGCCAAGCGGTGGGTGGTCGCAGTGTTTGGACTTTTGGTGCTCGGACTGTTGATCTTCAGCTCCTTCCACCTGCGATAGAGCGTCCTCCAGAGGTCCATCTCCATGCGCGACAACCCTAACATTAAGTACCGTCCGTCTCTGATCGAAGAGAACCCGGCGCTCCTAGTCTGGCTCCTATTGTTAGCGGCGTACCTGTTCGTTGTCGTGATCGCGAAGTATGCATGGTTCATCCGGGACGAGCAGATTGTCGAAGCGACTCTCTGGCTTCTGCTGATTGCGATGGCAATGTTCGTGGCTGTTCACCAGTTCCTCCGAGCTGGGAGGATCAGGGAACAAGCCTGGCCGAACCAGCTTCCGACCGTTCCGCAACGGGGGGAGAGGGAACTGGTAGAAAAAGCGTGGAACGAAGAGAACGCGGTCGTTCTTGGATATGACGTCCATGGCCAACCCTGGAAGTGGAATGACGAAACCCGGGTCATGCAGGCATTGGTACTGGGGCAAACCGGCAGCGGCAAGACCACGTTGCTTCGGAACATCATTACCCAGGACTTGATGCGCCGCGTCGGGCCTCCCGGCGAGCGCAAGAGAATTCCGATGGTGATCTTTGACGGGAAAGGGGACCTCGAGTTCTTTCACTCGCTGCTACCCTATATCCACCGTGCGGGGCGCACCGCCGATCTGCGGTTGCTGAATCCCTCTCGGCCAGAGCTGTCTGTACAGTACAACCCGTTTGCCTCCGAAGATGACAACTACATGGCTCAGGTGTCGATGGTATTCGGATCGTTCGATCTCCATGACGAGTTCTTCGCCAAGCACCAACTGAACTATCTGGCCGACATCGTTCGGATTCTCCACTACACCGGCAAGCGGTTCAACTTCTACGACGTGATGGTTATGGCGCTCTATCAGGGCGTGATCGAAGAGCAGGTCACCTCAGCGCGGATGCGCATGGCGCAGAACTCTGCCATCTCCACCCAGCGCCGGCTGAACTTCGAAATGTCCGCTAAGAACCTGTTCCAGTCTTTTGGCGACCGCGATCGTGTGCCGAAGATTCAGGGCTTGCTCAATGAGTGCATGACCTTCCTCGACGACGAGTTGAGTGTGATTACAGGTCCCTATGACCATTTGCTGTCCATCAACGACGTTATCGACAACGAGCTGATCCTGTTTGTGAGCCTCAACATCAACAAGAACACCGCCCCCGTCCGCGCCCTTGGAAAGATGATGCTTCAGAATCTTCAGCTGGTGGTTGGCAAGCGGTACGAGACGGAGACCGAGCGAAAGCGGCGGAACAAACCCCTCTTTTCGGTCGTGATGGATGAATTCGCTCCTTTCGGCTACCGCAACTTTGCGCAGATCCTGAACACGGCGCGCGGCACGAATACGGCATTCCTGTTCTCCCTGCAATCCCTTCCGCAATTACTCGAGGTCGGGAAAGGGTTCCAACAAGACGTATCGTCGGCGCCGGGCACGACCATGCTGATGCAAACCCGCGACGAAGAGACGGCCAAATACTTCAAACAGGCGTCTTCTCAGATCCCGGTTCAGAAGCGGACACAGCAGTTGTGGCGCAACGATTTCCTGGGATTCGAGCGATATGACAAAGCGCTGGGTGCGTCCGAGCGCGAGCAACTCGAATTCCGAGCCCTCGATCACCACATCAAGAATCTCGGCAAGGGCAAGATGGAGATCCTCATGACGGACCCGATCCAGGGAACATTGCACGGCCGTCTGCACGTTCGGCCGCCGAGCGATGTCCG
>JADLCA010000336.1 GCA_020847495.1 Candidatus Hydrogenedentota bacterium
AAGGCACCACGCTGCTGCGGCGAATGGCGCTCTCCCCCCCGAACAACTCCTGCTGGCTTGGTGGCTCCGGCCGCAAGTGCGACAGGTCCGCTTCCGGAAAGCACAGTTGCATGATCTCGAGATTCGTCTTGCCTTCGTTGATCAGTTCTTGGACGCGCCCCCTCCCTCCCATGGCGCGCAGGTTCTTCGCGATCCCCGCGGTGGTCATTGCGAATCCGTTCTTCTGAATGAACTCGACTGCCCCCACGCCTTCCAAGCCGTGGCGGACAGCTTCGATAATACGTTCTTGCTTCGCTTGGGTTTGCTTGATCATGGCAATGCCTGCACGGCTCCAGACCTCCCCAGGACCGGAATGAGGCGATTCTACCACGGCGCTTCACCCGGCGATTCTTCTACACGGAGTATAGTAAAATATTGACAGAAATGCAAGAGGTGTCTTAGGTGCATTCAGCCCATTCCCCTACTTCTAGTTGATCTTCTACCCAATTCAGACCACAATACACATGCAGGGACTGTAACTCGTGAGGAGGAATACGGCATGGAGACCGGTCAGGTTCTGCACGCGCGATTCGGCGATGTCTGCGTGCTCAAGTTTGTGGGGTCCATCGGGTTCACGTCCAGCTGGACTTTTCCTCTCAGCAAGGCCTTGCGCGTCTTCCTCGATAAGCTATTTGAGGAAAAGGACTTCGACAATATCGTGATTGACCTGACCGAAGCCACCGGCATTGACAGCACCAACCTCGGTCTGCTGGCGGAAATCGCACGCTTCTCCATGGAGGAGTTCGGAAGGAAGGCCACCCTCATCGCGCGTGAAGGCCGCGTCATGAAGGCGCTCTTGGTAACCGGGTTTGACTCGCTCTACACCATTTTCGGCATGGATGCCCCCATCCAAGGACCTCTCCGGCCACTGCCCGAAGTCGAGGATGGGGAGGTGGATGTGCCCCGCATGATCCTCGACGCGCACCTTACGCTCTCTGGAATGAACGAGCACAACCGGCGCCTGTTTAACAATGTCGTCGAGGCACTCGCAAACGACATTGCCCGCAAAGAGCAGGAGAAGGCCAATCCGCCGTCCTAGACGACCTCAGTCCTTGGAGGCCTTGATGTCGATGGTGTCATCCGCCTTGCGCGCGCCTCGCTTGCCGAAGGGGAGGATGTCAAACCCAAGATATCGCAGACAGGAGAACATTACTGCCGCGGCTGCGGCCTCATCCAGGTTGCCGACAACGGGGATGTAGTCCGGAATCTCCACGAACCCCGCCGAGAAGTTGAGCAGCCAGAAGCCGGACGCCAACACGCCTAACACCGCGACGCCCTGTCCAAAGCACCCCGGTCCCTCTTCCGCAACGACAACGACCTTCTCCTTACCCATCGACGGTACTCCCTTCTCCCGGGCCACGCGCATCGAACGTGACGCGAAATGCAACGTCTTCCCGCAACCCCGTGGTGAGGTTCGAGAGCAGCGCGGTGACGACGGACTCGGCCTCGGTTCGGGCCTTGTCAGCCAACAGCTTGCTGGAGCCTTCATCCAACACCGATTCGCGCAGCGCGCGGCGGGCCTCATGCTCCAGAAACTTGCCAGAGAACGCATCGAGGCGTCCCCAACCCACCTGCGTCTCGACCTCGATTGTGTCAGGATTGCTTTGGACATCCACGAACTCGCGGTCGAGCAGTGGTTCGGGAAGGTGGAGACACACGGAACCAGTGGATGGGTCGTACTCAAAATTCTCCTGCGAAAGCCCGGCGACGGGGATGTAGTATTGGACCTTGTTTCCGGGCACGCGCAGTCGCACCGACGTGTCCCCGAGCTGGAGCATGTCCCAGAGGATGCGTTTCTCGCTCGTCTTGCTCAGTTCCACATCCACGCTCGCGGTCAGGACGACGAGCTTCGCCTCCTTCTTGAGTTCATCGATGGATCGATGAATAGTCGTGTTCACGTCGACATTCGGTTTGAACGCCGCCGCGATCCCCTGTGGAATCTCCGCGATCTTATCGACCGTGTCTTCCACCGTCTCGACAGCCACCGTGGCCGCTTCGTGGGGGAGACGATACGTGACGCTGTAGATCAGAAACCCGACAACCAGAATGCCGGTTATCAAGACTGCGGCTATTGCCCAAGGCGCGGCCGCACGCGTCCGCACGATGACCTTGGTCACCGTGGGCTCCGGTGCAGCCTGAGCGGCCACCGGCGCGGGCTTCTCCTCTGGATTCGCTGGAAGTTGTTCTCCCACAAGATCCTCCAAATCAGAAACCACGCCCGCGGTCCCGGCGGACACGGTTTCACCTGGGAGTATGATGCCCTAAGCGCCGGAAAAGTTCATCCGGTGGGGCGGGAAGGCGGCCCGCGTGGCGCGGTCCGATCCGGCAAGCGCGAAAGAGCACAGGCGAGGGCGCCTATGCCACACGCCTATTTCCATTCGGTTGTTTATCTGGGACTCCGAAGCCCTTGGGTATACCAGGGATCGAAAGAAAGTGAGAGCACCTCCAGGTCTGGTAGGCACGTGTGGCACAGGCGCCCTCGCC
>JADLCA010000337.1 GCA_020847495.1 Candidatus Hydrogenedentota bacterium
ACGTTATGCTCGAGTCTGGCGAGACGGTACTACTCCAAAGAGTGACCGACATCAGTCCTGCGAACCCATTCTCGGAAGACGTCTCTCTCTCCGAAGGTGTTGATGCTGCGACGCTGAAGGTGAGTGTGCTTGCCGCGGATGGCCGGGAATTGGTCTCCTACGCACCGCGCAGCTATCCGGTACAGGAAATGCCCAAGCCTGTGCTGCCTCCACCCGCCCCGCAGGATATCAAGACGAACGAAGAACTCTATCTCACGGGCCTGCGCCTTGAGCAGTTCTACAATCCCACGGTGGACCCTCGTCCCTACTATGAAGAGGCATTGAAACGCGACCCCGATGACGCCCGCGTCAACACGGCGCTGGCCATCGCCGACTGCAAACGCCTGGACTTCGCCGCGGCCGAGGAACGCCTGCGGCGCGCCGTGGCGCGGCTTACTCACGACTACACGCGCCCACGAGACGGAGAGGCGCTTTACTACCTCGGCGCAGCCTTGGCGGCGCAGGGCAAGGGCGAAGAGGCACGTGACAATTTCAACAGGGCCGCCTGGAGTCTGGCGTGGCACACGGCAGCGGAGTACGCGCTGGCGGAACTGGATTGCCGCAACGGAGATTTCGGAAGTGCCTTGGGACACTTGGACAACGCTCTGGCTACGAACGCGCGCGACACAAGAGGCATGAGTCTGCGGTCCGCCGTGTTGCGCAAGCTGGATCGGAATGGAGAAGCATCAGAGCAAGCGCGTGATGCGCTTGCCATCGATCCGCTCGATTGCTTCGCGGGCAATGAAGAGTATCTTGCGGGTGCGAAGAAATCCCCGGACGCACTTCATGCATTGACTGTCCGAATGCGCGGCGAAGTCCACACACATCTGGAGCTGGCTTCCGATTACATGGCGGCCGGGATGTGGGATGAAGCCATCGGCGTATTGAAGCGGCTGGACACCTCGGCCGTGGCGGCGGGCAGCACCTATCCCATGCTCTACTACTATCTCGCGTATTGTTTTGAACAAATCGGAGACAAAGAGGCCGCGGCAACGTATGACCGATTGGCCGCAAGCATGCCCCCGGACTACTGCTTCCCGTATGGTTTTGAGTCCATGCGTGTGTTGGAGCGGGCGATGGAAGCGAACCCCGCCGACGGGCGTGCGGCGTATTATCTGGGCAATCTGCTGTACGACCTGCAGCCGGATAAGGCCGTTGCATCATGGGAGAAGGCCCGCGCGCTGAGTCCCGATCTGGCAACGCTTCACCGCAACCTCGGGTACGCCTATGCCAGGAACGAGGAGGTGGACAGGGCTATCGCGAGTTACGAGGCTTCCGTTCAATGCAGCGCGACCGATCCGCGCGTGCTCTACGAATTGGAGTTGATCTACGAGAAAGCGGGCGCCGATCCGCAGAAACGTCTCGCGGTTCTGAATACGAATCCAGAGACAGTCTTGAAGAGAGACGACCTTATCGCGCGCAAGATCCAACTGCTTGTCCAAACCAGCCAATACGACGAAGCTATCTCGATGTTGACGGGCCGCACGTATGACACCTGGGAAGGCGGCGGTGGGATTCACAATGTGTACGTCAATGCATATACCCTGCGTGGCCTCGCGGCGATGGGCCGCGGCGATGCGCAGTCCGCGCAGGGGGACTTCACGGCGGCGCTCGACTACCCAGCAAACCTTGGCGTCGATAGACCGCTGCAGGATCCGCCGGTTGCGCGCACGGAGTACCTGTTGGGACTCGCCTGCGAAGCGGCGGGAAATGCCGATGCGGCCAAGGAACATTTTCAGAAGGCTGCAGGTAGCGACGTGCAGGCAACCGAATTCCGGTACCACAAGGCACGGGCTCTGCAAAAACTGGGGTCCTCCGCCGAGGCAGAGCCGCTGTTTGACGCATTGATCGCGGATGGTACGAAGCAGCTTGACGAGGGCGCGAAGGTGGACTTCTTCGCGGCGTTCGGAGAGAAGGTCTCCCATGACAAAACGATGGCGCAGGCGCACTACCTCCTGGCCCTCGGCTATCTGGGCAAAGGCGAATCTGAAAAGGCCGCAGAAGCGTTTCAGGAAGCGCTGAAGGCGGATCCAAACCACCTGTGGGCGCGTGCGGACTCGCAGGGTCAATAGTGGTGGACGTTGAAGCTGGGCAGGCATGCTGCCCCCCGCAGAAAGGAAGTATCAGAACATGTTGAGCCTATGTGTAGTCATTGGGGCGCTGCTTGGTGCCGCGGCGGACATGCCTGCGGAACCCTATCATATCGTCGTGGCCCCCGTCGGCCAGGATAATCCCCGCAACAGTGAGGCGGCAATTGTTCCTCTCAAGGATGGAACGCTTCTTCTGGGCTGGACGGAATTCTACGCCGGCGATGCGGCAGATCACGGCCCTGCACGCATTTCCGCGAAGATCTCCGCGGACACTGGCCGGACCTGGGGCGAGAAGTTCACGCTCATCGAGAATGATGGCGGGTGCAACGTCATGGAGGTCAATTTCCTGCGGCTCAAAGATGGCAAGCTGGCACTGTTCTACTGCCAGAAGAATAGCGAGAGCGCGGACTGCCGCGTGATGATGCGGACATCGAGCGACGACGGTAAAACGTGGGGGACCGCCAAGCTGATCAGCCCTGAAGGAAGATACACAGGACTCACGAACGGGCGCTGCATCCGGCTCGCGTCGGGCCGCATTCTGCTCGAGGCTTGGGAAGGCGGCTTCAGTTACTGCTATCTCTCGGATGACGAGGGCGAGACGTGGCGGGAATCGCAACGCTTGAAGCCCGGCGATGGATCGTGGGAGCCTGCCGCAATCGAGTTGAAGGACGGCCGCGTGCTGATGCTGATGCGCACGCAACTCGGCGGGCAATACCAGAGTCTCTCCTCGGATGGCGGCGAGACCTGGACCGAACCGGTCGCGTCGGCGCTCGTGGGCACGGCCGCGCCGGTGTCCATCAGCCGCATACCGACGACGGGAGACTTGCTCGCGATCTGGAACCATAACCCCGGCGCATCAAGCAGGAATCCGTTGACGGCCGCAATCTCGAAGGATGAAGGCGCAACGTGGGAGCGCTTCCGTAACATCGAAGACGGGCCCGGCGACGCGTGGGCGTACCCTGCCGTTACGTGGGTGAATGGGCAGGCGCTCCTCACGTACTTCAATTACACGGGAGGCTTGTCGCTACAACTCAAAATACTCCCGGCCACGTGGTTCTACGAGTGAGATACTGTTGGTTCCCTTGTCGCCCTCTTCAAAGGAGACCGACAGAAGTCGGCTCGCCCGGCGGAGCACAAGATCGATAGACTGCCCGATGACGGAAATCCGCAAATACACCAATGAATTGCTACCTCTTATTCCCCCTTTGAAGGGGGTGGGCCGCAGGGCCGGGGGATGTTGGCCCCCAAGGAGACTCTTGTCGGTCCTGCTTTCAAAGGAGAATGACGCATGATCAATCCGACCCGTCGTGAAGCGATCCAGGCCGCGGCCGCATCCGTGGTGACTCTCGCTGCCGCCCGCGCGCATGCGGCCGAAGCACCTGCGGTGGAAATGCCGCCCATCGACTATGGCCGCTCCTTTATCTGCAGTACGGCCCCATTCAATGCCGTGCGCTTCTGGGTCGAGAGCAGGACCCGCATCATCGACAGCCAATCCAACACCTCGACGGACTACTACCAGTGCGCATCGTGCAAGAGCGAGAACACCTTTGCGGAGCGCGATCTCTTCATGAAGGACAACTACGATTTCCTGCCTATCCTGGGCAAGGACCGGTGGCTTGTTTTCCGGCGTACGGTTCGCCTCAGTGACCGGTACCGCACGATCAAGACCACGGCGGAAATGTGGGGGGAACCCATCCTGAAGCTCGTCGATGCGCAAGAGGTCACCGTGCTGGACACGTGGGAGCAGATCCGCGACGCTACTGCGGCGGCGCTCCCCCTCGTCACGCAGACAGAGATCGCAAACGCCGAATCGGGATTGCGCGCCATCATCGAATGTCCCACGAAGACAATGAATATCAGTCTTGAAAAGGGTCTGTATCAGGTGGACACGGGTCCCGTGGCGTTTCCCGACCTCGCGTCGCGCCGCGACCTGGAGATCGAATGCCTGAGCCTCGCCTTTGTCGCGTTCAACGCGCCGGACTTTGCCGACTTCGTCATTGAACAGCCGACGCGCGTCTCCGAGGAGACCGGGCCGGACTGCCAGGTCTATCACTACTCGAACCCAGTCAGCTTTGCGGCCAAGAACCGCGTGCTCGCTCTGGGACGGCTTTGAATCTCGCGTCAACACATCGTTCGTTAACGTTTAGGAAACTGATATGAACTTGACCACGAAGATCGTAGCCGCAACGTTTGCCGTAGTGCTCGTAGTCAGCGGCGCATTGTCCGCCCACGCGCAGGACCCTGCCGCGCAAGGTCAGGCCCGAGTTGCGGCCATGCTTGAGGCGGGCGCCGAACCCGTTCGCATCGTGTGCTTCGGGGACAGCGTCACCGGTCTCTATTACCACACGGGCGGAAGGCGCACGTATTCGGACATGTTGCAGATCGCGCTCCAGCGCCTCTACCCCGCGGCGTCGGTGACTGTGATTAACGCCGGTATCAGTGGCAACAACACCGTGAACGCGCTTGCCCGGATCGAAACGGATGTGCTGGCGCACAAGCCGCATCTGGTCACGATCATGTTCGGCCTGAACGACATCACGAATCTGACAATGGAGCAATACGCGGAAAACCTGGCGTCCATCATCACGCAATGCAGGGCGGCCGGCTCGGAAGTCCTGTTGTGCACTCCCAACGCCGTCGAGGAAACGGAGAGACGGCCTTCCGCGAAACTGGAGGAATACATCGCGGCGTTGCAGAAGGTGGCGGTGGACAATTCCGTGCCCGTCGTCGATTGCTACGCCGCATACCAGCAGGTGCGCGCCAAAGACCCCCTCGCATTCGCCTTTCTGATGAGCGATGAGATTCATCCCAACATGGATGGACACAAGTTGTTCGCCCAAGTGATCGCGGAAGCAATCGCTGGAAAGCCGGTCAGCTTGGAGGATGTGGAATCGCCCTTCCCCGCGATGCCGAAGACGCTTGCGCTGCTCAAGGAAGGCAAGCCGGTTCGCGTGTATGCGATGCCGCCTTACGACGCGCTGATCGCGCCCGCGCTGCTTTCCGCGTTTCCATCGGCCACCATCGAGGTAACGGCGTGGCCTGTGGAGGGCCGCAGCGTTGCGCAACTCGAAGCGGACGCCAAGCCCGTGCGGGAAATGGGTGTCGACTTGGTCATTGTTGCGGTGCCGGCTGACGCAAACGCGGAGTCGCCGGAGAAATACCTGCGCTCCTATTCGTGGGTGATGAATTACGCGCTGAGCTTCGCCCACCAGGAGTGGGACGTCATCGCGTTTCCGCCATCCACCGCGAATCCCGCATTGGCCGCCGACGAGAATGAGCCCCTCGCCCGGCAACGCATCCACGCGCAAGACCTGGGCACCATCACGCGGGCAGATGGTGACGAAACACCCGTCGCGCAACTCCTCGAAGAGTGGGTCAAAGAGCAGTTCGCCGAAAGTGGAACGACCGCCTCCGTGAAGGAGTGAAAGCGCACCGCGTTAAGGCGTTGCTGTTTCTTTCGCTAAGCGTTCCTTCAACGAGGTCCACACGGCAAACGACTGGCCAAGGTGCGTTCGCGGGTCACCCGGAATCAGGTAGCACTGCAAGCCAACCGGACCGCGATAGCCCGCATCGCGAAACGCCTTGAGCACGCCGTAGTACGTTTCGATGTCGTCCTCTTCAAGAGGGCCGATATTGTGCGGGCCCACGTCTCCGTTGATCGACATCAGAAACATGCGCGGCCCAACGATGCGCACGACTTCATCCAGCGGCAACTTGCGTTCCCCGAGCGCATTCCAGTGAAACAGATTGAACGAGGTGCCGAAATTGGGCCGCTTGACCTTGTCCGCGAGGCGGGCTGTGTCTTGCGGGGTTTCGACCCACAAACCGATGTGCGGATAGGTTGCGACCCGCACGCCATACGGCGCGGCGAGGTCCGCGATGCGCTGAAAGATCGGCACAGCAAATTTATCGCCCGCCGGATCGGAGGGTTTGAAGCGCTTGCTGTGGGTGTTGCACCACAGCACCGTGCTGCGCTCCTTCAGCAAAGGCAAGGCGGCTTCCAAGTCCGGGTTGAAAGGCTCCTCTTCCGGATCGATTCGCACGGTGAAGTAGATGCTGCAAAGCTTCAGCCCTTCCCGATCGAGCGCGGCGAGCGCCGCCGGCAGATCGTTCAGGTCGCGGTTGTCGAATCCGTCAAACCCAAGCTCCTTGAGGATCTTCACCTGCTCGTCGACCGAAGCGGGACCTCCGCTTTCCATGCTGTTCTTAAAGGCGAAGAAGGGATTGGGCGCGTTGTCCTCCGCATCCGCTGCGAAGAGGACAACCATGCCCACGAGTAAGATTCGTGTAGAGAGATTCACGTTGGTCATCGTTGACTCCTGAGCTTCAGGCTTGCATCCAATCGCCGCGCATCGGTCGCGCAAGCAGGGCGTTGGCGGCTTCATCATCAGGAAAGTGTTCCGCCACGGGATCCCAGGCCAGCTTGTGCCCGACTTGGACGGCGATATGCGCGATCTGCCCCATGGAACACGTGCGATGGCCAATTTCCGCGTCGGACATGACGGGTCCCCCCGTCTTGATGCCGTGGATGAAGTCTTCCTTGTCCATGCGCTCCGGCACACGAATATCCGTATCCTTGAGTTCGACATGGAGCAGCGCGTCGGAACTTGCGGTCACCCCCGCCTTCAAGCCGCCGCCATCAAACCACGTGCTCTGCACCCAGCCTTCGTCTCCCTCGAAGCGCACATAGGGCGCGTCGCTCGTGTGGTAATCCACTTCGACACCGTCGGCATAGCGAAAGCGCGCGCGGAAATTCAGCAGCACGTTCCATAGCCCCGAGTCCTTGGCCGGGTATTCACCGGTTCCTTCCACCTCGACTGGCCCGGTGCGCTCGCTGCCGTGGGCCAATTGCGCGATATCGAGCAGGTGCGTGCCCCAATTCGTGATCATCCCCTCGCAGGTATCGCGGCACCGCATCCATCCAGGCCGGGTGTAGGACTCGCGCGGATGGACCCGGTCGACGCAATACGGCTTCAGCGGCGCGGGGCCCACCCACATTTCGTAGTCCAACTCCGGAGGTACCGGCGCAGGCTCCGCACTGCCGCCAGCGGCGTCACCAGCCGGCACCGTTACGTCGATGCGTTTCAGTGCGCCGATATAGCCGTTCAAAACCAGATTTGCGGCAGTTCGCATGTACTCATTGGAACGGCACTCACTGTCCGTCCGGAACACCACACCCTTTTCGCGAGCCGCATCGGCGAGCAGCAGCCCTTCGGCCACCGATAGCGTCAGCGGTTTCTCGCAGGAGACATGTTTGCCCGCGCGAATCGCCGCGAGCGCCATCGGCACGTGCCAATGATCCGGCGTGCTGATCATGACCGCGTCCACATCGTCGCGCGCAATGATCTCGCGCCAGTCGCGGTAGGTCTTGCAGTCCGTGTTCCCGTATCGCGCGTCCACATCCTGCTTGGCATTGTTGAGACGCCACGCATCGACGTCGTTCACGGCGAGGACGATGGTGTCTTCGGATTGCAGAAAGGGAGGCAGATTCGCATGCCGCGCCTGCCGGCCCATCCCAATCATGCCGATGGCGATGCGCTTCGACGGCGCTGCCGCGCCGAACAACTTTGAAGGCAGAATGACAGGGACCGAAGCCACGGCAAAGGCCTTCAACGCGCTCCGGCGCGTGATGCGCCGCGACCATTTCCTCATAAACGAGCCCCTTTTTTACGGTGACAAACAAGTTACAGAACGCGACGCCATTCTGGTACTGCCTCGCTCTCCGAGCGCGGCAGCAAAGCGCTGCCATTCACATGTTGCCATTGGTCTTGCACGCTCATCCCGCGCGCGATCTCCAAATACCGCAGGCAAGCCTGCTTCATCAAAGCAGCCACGCCGCGGCGTGGCCGCACTCCAGAGTCCGCCGCAGGCTACTTCTTGATCGCGTTCGCCAGCGGCAGCTTCAAATCCTGTATCGCTTCAACCACCAGTTTGCTGACCGCGCGGGCCCCTTCCTCGCGCAGATGCGTGCCGTCTTCCTTGCCGTCGGGATAGTTGGGCGACTCGCCTTTCGCAAGGAACAGAAACAAGCTCCGGGTCCCCTGCGGCCCGAGCGATTCATATAACTTTCGGGTTCGCTGATGCAGGTCGATCAAAGGGACATCCAATTCCTTCGCCAGCGCACGGGCGGCGTCCGGGTATGCGCCCATCGTGTCCACGAGCTTGTCGTTCTCATCCCAGCGATATCGATTGATCGATGTCAGAAGCACCGGAACTGACCCCTTCGCGCGCGTGTCATTGACGTACGTCGTCAAGAACTGCTTATACGTCGTGTCCGGCTCCGTGAAGCGTTTGGGATCTTCCTTTTTCGAATCATTGTGCCCAAACTGTATGAAGACAAAGTCTCCCGGCTTCAATGCATCGCGGATCGGCGCCCAGGCGCCTTCCTCCAGAAAACTCTTGGAACTTCTGCCACTGCGCGCCTTGTCCTCGACGATCACGCGCGCAGGATCGAAATGTTCCTGCAACTCCTCCGCCCACCCCGCCAAAGGCCGCCGCTCCTCCGGATACGCCGCAGCCGTCGAGTCCCCGATGACGTACACGCGGCACGGCGCGTCACCTCTGCAAATCAGGGAGGCAAACCATAGACTTGTAATCAGTGCCATTGTGAAACGGTTCGCGTTCAATCAAGGTTCCTCCTTGGCTCTTCAGCGTACGTTCTTCGTCTGGACTATCCCCAGACTACCCGTGCGTTGCTTCATCTGCAACTACACACTACCCCCATTGCCCCGTCTCGCGTATGATAGGGTGCATCACGCGAGGTGAATCCTATGAGCACAATATCACGGCGTAGTTTCCTGGGGAGCAGTTCTTTCGCATTAAGCATGGCGCTGGCGGGTGTGCGGGGCCATGGCGCCGCTGCGCGGCCGCCGAATGTCGTGTTCTTGCTGGGGGACGACCTGCGCCCGGACGGATTGGCCTCGCTGGGCAATCCGGTGGTCCACACTCCGAACATCGATTCCGTGGTGGAGCGGGGCTATTGTTTTCGGCGTGCCTACACCATGGGGTCCATGGTGGGTGCCGTGTGCCTGCCGAGCCGCACGATGCTGCTGACGGGCCGTTCTCTCTTTCATGCCCAGAACGAAGCCAGTGGCGTCGACCCCGCATCCTATACCTTCCCCAAGGTGATGAAGAATGCTGGCTACGCAACCCTGCACGCCGGGAAGTTCGGCAACTCGCCCAAGAACATCACCGCCGAATTCGACGAGACCGTTGATCCCGGTCAGGCGGGTGATGTGGCGGCCAGCGTAACGGACTTCATCGTGCGCCGCGCTTCGCAGGCACCGCTCTTTATCTACATGGCGGGACGCGAGCCGCACGATCCCCAGTACGCACCCGATTCCTACTACGCGCAGTATGACCCGGCGAAAATCCCGCTGCCCGCCTCCTTCGCGCCGTACCATCCGTTCGACAATGGCGAGATGACGGTGCGCGATGAGATGACCCTGCCGTTTCCGCGCACACCAGAGACGGTGCGCGCGAAGCTCGCCCGGTACTACGCCTCGATTACCTATTGGGACTCCGAGTTCGGGCGCGTGCTGCAGGCCCTCAGAGATGCGGGCCAATACGAGAACACGATTTTCATCATCGCGGGCGACAACGGCCTGTCGCTGGGCGAGCATGGCTTGCTTGGCAAACAGAACCTCTACGAATTCGGGGGCATGCACGTCCCGCTGGTTTTCGCAGGTCCAGGCATTCCCCACGGTGAAACCAACGCGTTGGCCTATCTGATGGATATCTTCCCAACAGTCTGCGACCTGGCCGGTGTGCCCAATCCGTCCAAGGTCGAAGGCGAGAGTCTCGCCGGCGTGATTCACGGACGCAAGCGCGATGTTCGCGATTGGCTTTACACGGCCTATCGTGACGGGCAGCGCGCCATCACGGATGGGCGTTGGAAGCTGATCCGCTATCCCCTCATCGACAAGACCCAACTCTTTGACCTTCGCAACGACCCTCACGAAGCCTACGATCTCGCCTCCCTTCCCAAACACGCCAAGCGGGTGCGTGCGATGATGGAGAAACTCGGCGAGTTGCAGCGTCAAAACGACGACCCGGTGCCCCTGAACGTTGCAGCACCACGCCCTGCCGACTGGTCACCGGACCTGCTCACTCCGGAGCAGCTTCAATACCAGGTGGAAGAGACCAAGCGCAGCGGAGGGTAGGAAGGCCCAGCGCACCTGCGCCTTGGCACTAACGAAT
>JADLCA010000338.1 GCA_020847495.1 Candidatus Hydrogenedentota bacterium
CCCGGCCACGCCCGCGAACAAGCCGCAGATGGCGTAGACCCGCACCTTGACCCATCCGACGTTGATGCCGGAAAGGCGAGCCGCGTCTTCGCTGCCCCCGACTGCGATGAGGTAACGCCCGAACCGGGTAAAGCGCAGCAGCACCAAGCCGATCCCGGCGACAACCAGGAATGAAGGCACGACGACCTTCTTCTCCGCGATGAATGCGATAACACGATCCACGGGCCCGCTTCCAAAGCCGATGTCAATATTGGCATTGTCCACGAGCCAACGCGCGAAGCCGCGGCTGCCGATCATGGCCGCCAAAGTCACGATGAACGGCTGCATGTTCAGCCTCGAGACAAGCACGCCGCTGCCCAGCCCAAACAGGACACTCACCCCGAGTGCCGCCCCCATTGAAAGCGGGAGGCTCCAGCCAAGATTCAGAAAGGTGTGGGCGAACACCGTGCCGGAGAGGGCCAGCAGAGAACCCACGGAAAGGTCGATCCCTCCGCAGATAATGACAAGCGTCATCCCCGTGGCAAGGATTCCAATCTCGGAGATTTGCCGCAGCACGTTCGACAGATTCATGGCCTTCCAGAAGATTGGATAGCCGTTCGAGTATGGCGAGAAGATGGTCGCCAAAATCACGACAAACAACAACGTGCCGAGAGGACGGAGCCAATTCTGCTTCAAGGGGCGGCCCCTTCAGTCACCTGCCCGGCTTCGGCCTCAGGCTGCAGCGCGTGATTCGGAACAAACCGCAGGACTCCATCCACCACATCGATGCTCTCGAACTTCGACAGCGTCTCCTGTACCTGTGCATCGTTGTTGTACTCTTTTGCGAGGTTCTCGCTTCGCATCCCCTGCACGAAAGCTTCCGGCAGCGCCTTGCCGCCCACTTCAAGCGACTCGATGTGAACATAGAGCTGGCCGCCGCGCAAGAACACGGAGAAGCGGGCGTTTCCATTGACATAGCGCCCGGGCATACCAAAGGACTCCAGGGGCATGCTGACGGTGCTTCCGACGAGGTCATCTTCCAGCGCGACGTGGACGTGCCCTTTCAGGTCACTCCAGTTCGGGTCATTCTGGATGAGGGCGTTCACATCGTCGGACGTGAGTTCCAGCGGGGCCACAGGAGTGCCTTGGTTCACGGCTTGCGTGAACGCGTCGAACCGCTCCTTGAGAGCCGCATAGTCCTCCGGAGCCATAGTAGAGACCGGAATCTCCTGGGGTGTTTCGTCCGAATACTCATCGACGAGCCCTCCGACAACCATTCGGGCCGCGATGAAGGCCGCGATGAGCAGGAATACTCCAACTGCGATGGCGCCCAGGCAACCGACCAGGAGCCAAGGGAACCCGCTCTTCTTGGGTTGCGGCCTGCTTCGAAAGACAGGTGGCTGACTCATGGATGATTAAACCTCCCTATCGTTTTGCCGGTTTGTCCAAATTCTGAAACACACTACCACGCACCTCGCCGTGCCTCAATCTCCCCGGCGATCAAAGATCCATTCCTCTTCGAGAACCAACATTTCTTCCGTCTTCAACTCGCGCGATTCCCCTTGCAGCGAGGCCCCATATGTCCTGGACTCGTCATCAAGCAGGCACAAAAACGAGGACTCGTTGGGCGTTATGTCCGGTCCCTGCGGCATGGACACGAGCCGCCGCGTCCAGCTACCACTTTGATTGAGCAAAACGACTTCTCCGGTAAAGGCCCCGAGGATTACCCCTTTCAATTCCGCGGTCGGGGGAACGGGAATGATCCAGTACTTCCGGGACTTGACGACAGCCGGCGCGATGCTCTTGGTACCCGCGAGCGCCTTGACGGTCACGTCCTCCCTGGGGACCCGGATCGTGCTGCGCAACGGCACCCGGACCGTATTGCGCAATGCCACTGCCTGGGGAGCCCCCGCCACACGAATTGCTGTAACGCGGAACCGGGCCCGTGCCTCGCGGCCTATCAATTGTACTTCCTTCTTGAGCCGGATACCTGTCTGCTCCGATGAGGGGCCCAGCATCGCTACGTAATCGCCCCGCTGTTCCAGTACTTCCGCAGGGCCGCGCCGAAGTGCCGCGTCCTTCCCCGTGTAGGGGAGCAGGTCTGTCTGCAGTCCGCCCGCATCGGCCCAACCGGTCCCTTCTCGGATATCCTGCGCAACGCTCAGGGAGTCCATGAAACCCGGTTTGCCGGGGAATCCCACGTCCCGTATCGAGAACAGGCGGGGATCGATCGTGATGCGCACAAGCGCATTCTCGAGCACGATGGTTTCCACCGGTGCGCATACCACACACAACGTCAAGAAGGCCGTGAGCATGATCCTCCCCATCCCCCAAGCCCGCTGGACAGGTAACTATCCGCGGACCGGAGTCCGCGAGTCATTGTGCAGGCACGGGGGTCTTCTTGCAACCTTCACACGCGCAGAGGGTGCGCGCAATCGATGGGAATGGGTATCCCCCGGCAGGCCAGAAACGCCGGATGCGGCTCATTTCTTTGAACTTGCGCGAGAGCTTTGGTAATCTCAGGGCTTGACAAATCCGGGCGCATCCCGGGGTTCTTGGCAAAGGAGGAGTTGTGGCCAACCGAGTTGAGATCTTCGACACCACCCTGCGTGATGGCGAGCAGTCGCCGGGTGCCAGCATGAACGTCAGTGAGAAGATTCAGATGGCGCTTCAGCTCGAACGGCTTGGGGTGGACATCATCGAAGCGGGTTTCCCCATCGCCTCGGCACAGGAGTTCGAGGGCGTGCAGAAGGTCTCCGCGGCCGTCAAACGGCCCCGGGTCGCGGCGCTCGCCCGGGCCAACAAACTCGATATCGAACGCGCGGCGCAGGCGATTGAAAAGGCCCAACATCCGGTGCTCCACACTTTTATCGCCACGTCGGACATCCATCTCGAACATAAGCTGAAGATGACCCGGGAACAAGTCGTCGAGCGCGCACGGGATTCGGTGCGCCTGGCCAAGAGTCTCATTGGACGGGTGGAGTTTTCCGCGGAGGATGCCACACGCAGCGACCTGAACTATCTGGTGGAGGTTGTGAAAGCCGCTATCGACGCCGGCGCGGATGTCATTAATTTGCCTGACACGGTCGGGTATACCACC
>JADLCA010000339.1 GCA_020847495.1 Candidatus Hydrogenedentota bacterium
GTGTCGATCGTTTCCCTGCGTAACATCGAAGCCCGTCGCATCGAGGAGAGTATGGGGACAAAGCGCGCCCTGCTGCAAACGCGCTTCACGCTCATTGGGCGCAGGCTCTGACGACCGAATGAGGGACTACGCTCCCCGTAGGGCGGGATTTGTTCCCGCCTTCTTAAACGCGGGGCAATTGACACCGGTTCACCCAAGAGCCGGCAGGGATGCCGTCGGTCCAGGTAGGGCATCACGCGAGTACCAGTCTAGATTCGGAAGCACTCTGGCTTACTGTGGGGATGCAAGAGGGCGGGAACGAATCCCGCCCTACTCGTAGGCGATTGTGTTTTGCGGAGCCGGATCACGCGGGTATAATGGCGCCGCACTCGAAGCGGACTCGCGGAAGGCAATGGTTCCACCAGAAGGAAGACACTCCAACGTGATGCGCACAGTTCTGAAGGTCCTGATGCTTGCCGCGCTGGCGGCCACTCTACCCGCGTGCTCGGGCAGCGAGAAATCGTCCAACACGTTGCGGGTGGCGGCCGACACCGAACCCGCCGCGCTGGATCCCCATCTCGTAACCGGATTCACCGAGCACCGTCTGCTCACGTCCATGTTTGAAGGGCTCACGACGTTAGACCAGAAGACGCTGGCCGTGCAGCCCGGCGCCGCCGAGTCGTGGACCGTTTCGGACGATGGGCTGGTGTACACGTTCAAGATCAATCCCAAGGCGAAGTGGTCCGATGGGACTCCTTTAACGGCCAAGGATTTTGTTTACGGTTGGCGGAGGCATCTCTCTCCCAATCTCGCGAGCGAATACTCCTACATGCTCTGGTGCATGAAGAATGCGGAAGCCTACAACAAGGGTCAGCTCACCAACTTCGACGAGGTCGGCGTGAAGTGCCTGGACGATGTGACGCTGGAGGTCACGCTGGCCTACCCCGCGCCGTACTTCCTCTCGATGCAGATCCACTACTCCTGGTTCCCCGTGCTGCAATCCAACATCGAGGCGTTCGGGAAGATCGACGACCGCAACTCGAAGTGGACGCGGGCGGGCAACATGGTGTCGAACGGACCCTTCAAGCTCGTGGAGTGGAGTCCGAATCAGATTATCCGCGTGGAACGCAATGAGCACTACTGGGACGCGGCCAACGTGAAGCTTGACGCCATCGAATTCTACCCCATGCAGAATCTGCTCACTGAGGAAAGGAGTTTCCAGTCCGGCAAGGTTCACTTCATAGAGACGCTCCTTGCTACGAAGATTGAAACTTACCGCAAAGAGAAGCCCGAGGTCCTGCGCATCGAGCCTTTTGTCGGGACGTATTTCTACCGCTTCAACACAACGCGTCCGCCGCTGGATGACCCGCGCGTGCGGCGCGCGCTCGCCATGGCGATCGACCGGCAGTCCATTTGCGAAAGCGTGATGTATGGCGCGGCCAGCCCCGCGGTGGCGCTGACGCCGCCGGACCTCGCGGGGTACACCGCCATGGCCCGCATCGACTACAACGTGGAAGAAGCGCGGCGGCTCCTCGCGGAAGCGGGCTATCCGAACGGCCAGGGCCTGAGGCCTATCGAGATCCTGTTCAACGACAGCGAAGACCATGAGCGCATCGCCGAGGCGATCCAGGACATGTGGAAGCTCAACCTCAACGTGGAGGTCACGACCAACAAGCAGGAATGGAAAGTCTACCTGAACACCATGAACGCGCTGGGCTACGACGTGGTGCGTTCCGCATGGATCGCGGACTATCTGGACCCCATGAACTACATGGAATGCTTTGTCACCGGAGGCGGCAACAACCGCACAGGCTGGTCCTCAAAGCCCTACGACGACTTGGTTGACCAGGCGCGCTATTGCGTCGATCCCGTGCAACGGTACGAACTGCTGCAGCAGGCCGAGGCGATCCTTCTCGACGAGGCTCCGATCGCGCCCATCTATACCTACAAACAGAAACTGCTCGTGTCGCCCGAGGTTCAGGGGTACGACATCAACCCGATTGGCTCCCTGAACTACCGCTCGTTCTCGCTTGCTGCCGGCGCGCCATGATCACGAACGCGCATAACAGCGAATTCCGGGCATGACGAAGTTCATACTGAGACGCTTGCTGAGTTTCATACCCGTCTTCTTCATCATTGTCACGTTGCTTTTCTTCCTCATTCGCATAGCCCCCGGCGGCCCTTTTCAGGGAGGCGAACGCGCCGTTCCCCCGGAGGTTCTGGAGAAACTCCGGGAAACCTACAACCTCAACGCCCCGCTCTACCGGCAGTATGCGGATTATCTCGTCGATCTGGTGCAAGGCGACCTGGGTCCCTCGATGTATCAGCCGAGCCGCACGGTGACGGAGTGGGTCCAGCTGCGCTTTCCCGTATCACTGGAACTCGGGTTCTATGCGCTGCTCGTCGCAATGACGCTGGGATTTCTCGCGGGCATCACGGCGGCGTTGCGGCCCAACACGATCACGGATTACGTTCCCATGTCGTTCGCCATGGTGGGTATTTGCATTCCCAACTTCGTGTTGGGCCCCGTGCTCGTGCTCGTTTTCGCGTTGAAACTTGGGTGGCTGCCGGTCGCCGGATGGGTGGACCCGCTGGACAAGGTTTTGCCCTCGTTGACACTTGGCACGGCGTACGCCGCCTACGTGGCGCGGCTTTCGCGGGGCGGCATGTTCGAGGTGCTTGCGCAAGACTTCATTCGCACGGCGCGAGCCAAGGGACTTTCCGAGACGCGCGTCATCCTGCGGCACGCATTGCGGGGTGGCGTCCAACCGGTTATTGCATTTCTTGGGCCTGCCGCCGCGGGACTGCTCACAGGTTCCTTTGTCGTCGAGCAGATCTTCCAGGTGCCGGGATTGGGCAAGCAGTTCGTCGATGCGGCCTTCAATCGCGACTACACGATGTTGATGGGCGCGGTCCTCGTTTACGCGGTGCTTATTCTGTGCTTCAATCTCGTCGTGGACGTCATTCAGGCGTGGCTCGATCCGAGGGTGCGGTATGGGTGAGACGAAGGAATCCGCGCATGTGGTAGAGCACGGCACATCGCTGTGGAAGGACGCGTGGCGCCGGCTGCGGCGCAATCGCCTTGCCGTGTTCGGGATGGTCATGTTGATGCTCATGATCCTCCTGGTCATCGTGGGCCCCTGGCTCTCGCCATACTCATACGAAACGCAGGATCGCGCCCTCGGCGCCGCCGCTCCCAGCGCCAGCCACTGGTTCGGGACCGACACGCTGGGCCGCGACCTGTTTACACGCATTCTGTACGGCGGGCGCATCTCGCTCATGGTGGGTTTCGCGGCCACGGCCGTGTCGCTCACGATCGGCGTACTCTACGGCGCAGTGGCGGGCTTTGCACGCGGCCGCACCGACGCGGTGATGA
>JADLCA010000340.1 GCA_020847495.1 Candidatus Hydrogenedentota bacterium
GGCCCCCCCCGCCGCGACTGCTGCCTCATCAAGACAACTGTCCGGACACCCTCCAGCAGAGAACTACCCCTTCTCCATCCGAAATCTTCGAGTTAAATCTGCCATCTGGAGATAACATCCCCTTTTCTACTGAGCTAGACACAAGGGCCTTATATGTCATGCTGAAGAGCGACGCAAGGAGCGACGAAGCATCTCCCTGAAGAGAACATGCTGGCTTCTGGGAGATGCTTCACCGGAGTTGACCCTGAGCAGGCCGAAGGACTTCGCTTTGGTTCAGCACACACGCCGTTATCTCTCAATACTTTAGTGATAATACACTATTGACCGCCCCTCCCCACGATGTATTATGCACTTGCTTCATCACCGGGTAACATTCTCGAAAAGAAGGAGCGTTGACCAATGCGTCCATCAGTACGCGTCCTTGCCCTGGCCGCTGCGTTGCTCATTCTTGCGACGCTGGTCCCGCTGAGCGGAGCCGTGGCAGCCCCTATCGGGATAAGTGGTACGGTCTACTATTCCGCCACGGCGCTGCCGGACATCGAAGTGCAGCTTCAGGACAGCGGGAGGATAACCACTTTCGCAACGGTGCGAACGGATGCCGCTGGTAAGTTTGCGTTCTCGGGTGTGGGGCAGGGCGAGTACCTATTAGTGATGAAGGCGTCGAGCGCCGAGTTTCATACATGGCGCATCCCGTGACGGTTCGCGCGTCCGATACGCGGGATGTTACCGGCCTTACCATCTATCTCACCAAGCCGATAGCTCTGGGGGCGCCCGCTGCTGGCGCTGTGCTGCCGTCACAGGAAGCGACGTTCACCTGGCAGGCGGAACCGGCAGAGGCCGTGATCTGGACCATCTTCCTGCAGGATACTCGCACAACTCCGGGCTTGGGATTGCAGACTGCGCGGCAGATCACGTCACCATCGTGGACAACGCCATCCCCGATATGTCCAGGTACCTACCGCTGGGTCGTGAGCGGATTTGACAGCGGCGGCAGAATGGTAGGCTACTCCGACGGCCGGGACATCAGTTACAGCGGCGTCAGCGGCTCCACTATCCCGCAGTTGAATCTGCCCGCCTGCCGGGACACGCTTACCGCCATGAGTGCGCCGCTCTCGTGGCAGAATCCACCCGGTACGACGCAGTACCAGCTTCAGGTGCTGCCCTTCAAGAACGATGGTCCCGGCATCAACATCATCCGCAATGCTGAGACCTCCTACACGATTCCGGCTCCCGTCTTCGGGCAAGGGAACTATCTGCTGCTGCCGGATATAACCTACCAGTGGCGCGTCCGTACGTCGTCCAGCCTGACAGGATTGTCGGAGAACGACCCCGGCTGGGGGCAGTGGTCAGACTGGTGGACCTTCCGGACACCGCGCCTGCCAAGCAATACGGTGACACTGGCATCGCCCGCCACTGGCGCGACGGTCGCAACCATGACGCCGGTGCTCTCGTGGACGGACAGCACGACCTCGAACTTCTACTATGAGATCGAGGTCAGCAAGGACCCATCGTTCACTACCCAGATCGACCGGGCCGTGGCAGCGGTCTACCAGAACCTCGTGCATGGCGCGGTCAGTACCCCACAGAACAGCTACACGCTGCCGCCCGCGGCGCTGGAGGCGAACACGACCTATTACTGGCGGGTGCGTCCGCGGGTGCAGGGCGACGGCACCCCACTCGGCTGGTCGAAGCTGGGGACGTTCTGCACGGTGCCTGCAGAGTGTGTGCCTGGGTCACTCCCCGGCACTGTTCCTCTTCGATCCTTCGAGTCTCCTTCGCCCTTCATGTTTTCGCCGAACTTCATTAGCGATCGGATACTGTTTGCCTCCCGCGATATGGTGTCCAAGGGCTGGAGTTACAGCGTTCTCTACCGTTCTGCAGATCGCGGGCGGACATGGAACCCTGTCGATGCTCCCGGCTTTCCTGGTGTACGCGGATTGGTGTTCTCACCAAACTTCGCTCAGGATCAGGCTATCTTTGCCAGCGGATTTGATCCCGATACCCGAGACTGCGCTTTCTTGAGATCTGCCAATGCAGGGCAGATCTGGTCACCCGTTGGAACCGTCTTTCGAGGAACCATATGCCCATCAGGACTCGCCCTGTCTCCGAACTTCGCGAGCGACCAGACGTTTATCGGAGCCTATACAGGAACGTCCAACGTCATCGCTCAAGGGAATGTCGTAGGTGGGCCATCCTGTCTGCCCATTTGCGCGGCGTTCCTTTGGGTAAGGTTCTCGTCGAATTACTCTCAAGATCAGACCATTTATCTCGCTGGGAGTCAGGGCTACTCTGGCACTCCGGGGAATGGAATCTGGGTAACCCACGATCGCGGCAGTACTTGGCAGCACACCGGCGGGATTATCCCTACCGAACACGCTGGCCGCTTCCAAGCCTCACCCAACTTCGATGCCGATCGCACGATATTTGCGATTGGCACACCTGGTTCGTACAGTAGTGGCGATCCTGGAGTTGGGGTCTTCAAGACAACTGATGCCGGTGCATCATGGATTCAGGTGCTTCAAGGTTGTACTGGTCCACTGACCTTGTCACCTCGATTCGGATCAAATGGAGTTGTCTATTGCGGCAATGGCTCGGATGCGCTGATGTCCGCCGATGGTGGGATCAACTGGCGCAAGCCCTCGTACTGGCCTGACGGCATTGCCACATACGCCTTCACGCCCGACGGCAGCGAGATCTGGGCGGCCATGCGGGACGGCATGATCTTCCGATTGCCTTCCTCGTAGCGGCGGCTTCCGCAGCAGCGGGGCAGGTCAGCGCAGGAACTCAATGGGACAGAGACCGGCCGCGGCGATCTTCTCCAGTTCGCCGCGGTCGGTGGTTACCAGTGTGGCCTGGAGACGCATCGCCAACGCAACGGCGAAGACATCTCCGAGTGCAATAGGGGGATAGACAGCTTTCAGATATGCTGCGGTTGTAAGGAAGCGGTCATCCATCACTCGTTCCACTTCAATGGCCGCTGCTGCGATAGAGCATATCGCGGCCTCCAATGCTTGCTCACCGCGTCGCTGATAGTGATAGCGGACCTCTACCATGTTCACAGCGTGGATGAAGACCCGCTCACCGGAAGCGAGAATATCTCTAGCGCGTTACCCGCCTTGTTCCGCATTCAGCCAGCACAAGACTGCGCTCGAATCAAATACTTGCGTCATAGCCCAAGAGCCTTGTCCCGACGCCGGTCATCCTCCCGCCGCTCCTCCAGGAATTGCTCAACGGTACCGCCCAAGCCCTTCAGGGCGCCCAGACCAGCCTCTGCCGCGGCCCGCCGCTCTTCGAGCGTGCGTGCGGTACGGCGCGGCTCGACCACCACCAGCACCTCAATCTCGCCGACCGGTACATCCGCAGGGAGCTGAAGGTGGAGCACACGGTCTGCGCCGATCGTCGCTTGCGTCTGAATAACCTTCATGGTTCCCCCTATGTTGCTGCCCAAGCCTTCTCCGCCATCCCTTCCCGTTCCATGATACCCTATGGCTTTGCTGAATAAGTGGCCTCTGATGAAAAAGTCCGCGGCGTGATGAAAAAGTCGGGGCAAAGGAAGGCCCCGACCGTGCGGCCGGAGCGATGGGAACAGCACATCAATTATTCGGCTGGAAGATATCCTCTAGCACTATCAGTTCTTTCTCATCGTCCACGCTGAAGTAGACGGTAAGTGCAGGGTTAGTACGTAGGCCAACGGCATACAGGCCCGTGCCGGGGATCGCCTCAAATGCGCGTGGCGAAAGTGCCAAGTCCAGATCGAGTGTTTCTTTGATTTCTTCCCATCGCGCGAAGACCACTGGGAGCATAAACGAGAGGTGCGCCGTGAACCTGTCTGACTCAACGACGCCGTAGGGTTTACGCTCCAGCGGCCCCTGCATTAAGTTCCTCCCATAGCCCGATCCCGTACTCAACCTGCTCTTGTGAGAGAGGTTCCGGCGACAACCAATAGGTGCGGAACTCGATCATCTCGCGGTCGCTGGTCAGCCGCCATCCCCATTCTTCATGCGACCGCTTGCTGACATCCGCCCCGTTCAGGTTCCACAGGTCGGCAATAACTTCGTCTACAATGTCCAATTCCTCGCGGCTGAACAACGACGAGTTAGAGCCACGCTTCGGCGTAAGACGCCGCTGCGTCCGGTTATAGTACGGACGCTCCTCAGTGATAGCAGCGCCTTCGTCCAACAGTTCTCTCTGGGCGATCAGGAGTTCCACCGGAGCCGGACCTTCGGCGAGATGCTGGTAACGCGCCTCAGTGATGGGCCGACCCAAACGCAGATAAGCCCCACAATCGGCATAGTAAAGAATTTTGTTCAGCTTAACGCTGCCGAACCGCTCATCATCTTCGCTACGCTGTGCGATATAGAGAATGAGTTCCTTGAGCCGGGTGATATCCCTTCGAGGTTCCTTATACGCTGATACGAAAATGGGCATGGCTCCCCCTGAGCGCGCCTAGCAAAGGCCATCCGGTGCTAGGATACCTTGCCCAGATCAGGGAGGCAATACCTTTGTGGCACAGTATGGAACGCCGCTTCTAGTTCCTCCTGTCGTGATCCATTTCGCTTTCACCGTTCCCGCCCCGGCCCCGTGCCGGGCGGGAACGGTGAGTTGTTACCTCTGCGGGGCATCCGGGTAGGGCAAGTACATCCGGTACTGGACGGGCTGACGGCCATGAAGCTCTGCCATCTTGTCCTTCAACTCGGACATGTTCTGACAGGTCTTGGCGATGCCTATGAGCTTCCACAGATGCTCCACGAGTTTGCGAAGACCATACTGGCTCGACAGCCACTGATGATAATTCTGACCGTGCCGCGGCTTCGGCGCGTTCTCCCGAAGCCAGTTGGCAACGTCCGGGTCGAGATACTCATAGACAAGTTCCATGACGAGCTTGCCCCAGTACTTCGGTCGCTGTGTAACGCTCTTGCTCCAGCCGGTGAGCCTACCAAACTCAACCCACAGTTCGTTGGGGAAGGTAGGTTCCCACTTCCTCATCTCGGTTTCGAGATAAGCCCTCAGCTTTACCTGTAGAGCGTCCTCTGCCCGTTCGTACTGGTAGCCCGTCGCCTCGTCAATCAGTGCTTCGAGGCCGACCTTGGCGCACGCTGCCAAGAACATGCTAGCCTTCATCGCCATTTCGATCTGGCGCGACGTGAGCTTGAGGCCAGCATTCGGCCGGGTGCTGGCTTCAAGGGCAGCGACGAAGCCCCGGCAAACCTCGATCAACTCGTCCGCCATTAACCCCCGGACATGCCGTTCAAGCCCTTCCACTTCCGGCAACCGGAAGGCGACCATCTTACTCGCTACGGCCTCACCATCAATGAACGGACGGAGGGCCGACACCCCGATCATCTTCTCGAAATTGCCCAGCCCTTTGATGCCCGTCAGATACTCCGTCGCTGACGTACGACCGACCACCCGTCGTCCATCACTGAGTACGTAACAAGGGAGTTCGATGTTCGGCAGTTGAAGGACTCCCTTGTACTTCGCTACGGGCAACTCGTCCTCCGGCGGAAGCACTTCTCCCGCGATCGCTTCCGCCGGGAGTTCGTCCGTTTCAGAAGGTCCCGCCTCGATTTTCCTCTGATTGCCCCAGCGGGCATTGGCCGCGTCGCGTGCAATGGCTCGGCGCTCCTCGGGGGTTAGCCGTGACGCCCTGCCTTTCCCACCTTTGGCGGCTAGTTCTCCCGAGCCACCCTGATGCTTAATCGTGATCTGGCGGCCCCGAGCCATTACATGCCCTCCTAGCTACAAATCCCGAGCTATGATAACATTGCCGGCAAGCATTTTGCAATGCTTGCCGGCAAGCATCTTTCCCGAGACTCCGCATGCTCTTTTTGGGGGGGTCAGTCGTCCTTGGGGTCAGGGAGATATTCGAAGATATCGCAGGGGGTCACGCCGAAATGCTTGCACAACTTGTCCAGCGTCGCCAGGTCTATCCGCTTCACCCTGTCCGCGTACAGTTCGTACATGGACGAGTAGGGGATGCCGGTGGCTCGGCTCACGTCGGTCACTCCCTCGCGGCGTTCACCCATCAGCCGAGAAATACGGTTAACGATCATCCTGTCCACCTCCCTTACTCTCCCTAGAACATAGCACAAGTCAGGCAATTTGTGGAAACTGCCAGCAGAATATCCGCCAAAGTGGTTGACTTGCTATCTGACATTTGCTATAATTCATCTTGTAAGTCAGATGAACTACCGGATGCGGCAGTCACCACGAAAGGGGCGGGAACGATGGCAACGACGGTCAAGCGGCAGATTCGGCGGACTCAGCATGGCGGTTGCTGCGGGCAGTACCAGTTGGTGCGGGTGCGGCGGTGGGGCTACTACAAGACGTGGTGGGAGAGCCGCTGCCAGTGCGGGCGGCTGGCTCCGGCGGCATAGGAAGAAGATGACCGGGGGCCGTACCAGCGGCCCCTCTCGCTCGCACGGTGGGGCAGAACGATGGACGCACGAGAGCAAAAGGGGTTGGAAATCGCCGCACGGTTGCCGCTGCACAAGTACAGTGACCGCTGGATGGTCCCCTCGCAGAGCGGGGGCGGCATCTACACCGTCCATGTGAACGGCGACGCCGCGGACTGCACCTGTGCCGACTTCCAGACCCGGCAACTGCCATGCAAGCATATCCACGCCATCCGCTTCGTTGAGGAACGCGAGCGCGGCCCCATCCAAGTCCCCTTGACATCGCAACGGCAAGACCGCCCCACCTACCCGCAAGATTGGAAAGCCTACCACCGCGCACAGCGGAATGAAAAGCATGAGTTCATGCGCCTGCTATATGACCTCTGCCAGACCATCCCGCAACCGGAATACGAGTTTGGACGCCCGCGGCTGGCGCTGGCCGGCACAGTGTTCGGTGCGGCATTGAAGGTGTACAGCACCCTGTCCGGTCGCCGGGCAATGGGCGATCTCGACATCGCTCAGGAGAAGGGCTATCTGGCGCAAGTCCCCCACTACAGCACGCTCTACCGCTACATGGATAGTGACGATCTCACGCCCGTCCTGCACAACCTGATCGGTGTGGCGAGCGCACCGCTCCGGCTGGTGGAATCGCAGTTCGCTGCCGACTCTTCCGGTTTCTCCACGTCGCGCTTCGACCGCTGGTATGACGAGAAATATGGCCGCGAGCGCAGTCAGCGCCTCTGGGTGAAGGCGCATATCATGGTGGGAACCAAGACGACCATCATTACCGCCGTCACCGTCACCGACCGGGACGCCAACGACTACCCGCACTTGCCGGGGCTGGTGGATGCGACGGTGCAGCGGTTCGCAGTCAAGCAGGTGAGCGCGGACAAGGCGTATCTGGGAGAAAGCAACCTCGCGGCGATAGCGAAGGCCGGGGCAGAGGCGTTCATCCCGTTGAAGGTGAACAGCACGCCGGGCGGCTCGGAACTCTGGACGCGGCTGTACGGCTACTTTATGTACAACCGCGCCGACTTCCTTGATTACTACCACCGCCGCTCCAACGTGGAAACGACGTTCTCAATGGTCAAGGCGAAGTTCGGGGATAGCGTGCGGAGCAAGACCGACGCCGGGCAGCGCAACGAGGTACTCTTGAAGGTGCTATGCCACAACGTCTGTGTGCTGATTCAGGA
>JADLCA010000341.1 GCA_020847495.1 Candidatus Hydrogenedentota bacterium
CGCGCGCGCCATTCACGCCGGGGGAGGCCGTGCCAAGAACCCCTTCGTCGCGGTGTCGTGCTGCGCCATCCCGAATCAACTGGTGGAAAGCGAGCTGTTCGGACACGAGAAGGGCGCGTTCACCGGGGCATCGGAAAAGCGGGTCGGCAAGATGCAGGTGGCGGATCGGGGGACGCTGTTCCTTGACGAAATCGGCGAGATGCCGCTCGAAGCTCAGGCCAAACTGCTGCGGGTCTTGCAGGGCGGCCAGTTCTACCCCGTGGGAAGCACGAAGGTGATCGAAGTCGATATCCGCTTCATCTGCGCCACCAACCGGGACCTGCGCGAAGCGGTTAAGCAAGGTATCTTCCGCGAAGACCTGTTCTATCGCGTGAACGTGCTGCACGTGGAAATGCCTCCGTTGCGCGCGCGCCGCGAGGACATCCCTGTGCTCATCGAACACTTCGTGGCCAAGCACCGGCTGCGCGTGAATGCGCGCGCGCGCCGCATCGCGCCTGACGCGATGGCGGTCATGGTGGCGTACGAATGGCCGGGCAACATCCGCGAGCTGGAGAACATGGTGGAGCGCATCCTCGTGATGAACAGCACCGAGGAAGAGATCCGCCGCGAGCACCTTACCGGGGTTCTGAAGATTGCGGCAAAGGTGGATGCTCCCGGCGCCACCGAGTTCGAGGGACTGGGCCTGGAAGAAGCGACCAGCAGACTGGAGCGGCGTCTCATCATGCGGGCGCTCGAACAGTGCGACAACGTGCAGTCGCGCGCCGCCGAGGTGCTCGGGACCACCCGCCGGATCCTCAAATATAAGATGGACCAGCTCGGCATAGAGGCCGCACCGGAACGCGAAGCCACGGGCGTGTAGGTTGAACGCTCGTTTTCGTTGACGTTCTGGCGCGAACCCGGTATGCTCCCCCTCCGAAATCGTCACCGGGAACGTCACAACGGACTGTTCCGATCCTCGTGGCCTTCATTGATCAAAGTGAAAGCGAATAGCAGCTGTGCGATGACATCGCCGGCGCTCGGAAAAGGGAGTCGATCTCATGGAAGTGTCGGTAGTGGGTTCCATCGCGTTGGACACGGTCGAAACGCCGACGGGCCGAAATGAAGAGGGCTTGGGCGGTGCGGCAACGTATTTTTCGTTGGCTGCCGCGCAGTTCGCCACCGTGCGGCTGGTGGGCGTTGTCGGCGACGATTTCCCGGCTGAACACGTCGAGTTGCTCCGGTCAAAGGGCATCGACCTGGAAGGGTTGGAGCGCGCGGCGGGCAAGACATTCCGCTGGGCCGGGCGCTACCATGAGGACATCAACAACCGGGACACGTTGGACACCCAGCTCAACGTGTTCGAACATTTTCATCCGAAACTGCCGCCCGCAGCGTGCACGGCGCCATTCCTTTTCCTGGGCAACATCCACCCCTCGCTACAGACCGAAGTGCTGGAGCAGGCCAAGGCGGCCTTTGTCGGCCTTGATACGATGAATCTGTGGATCAACATCGCGTTGGATGATCTCAAGGCGGTGTTGCGCCGGGTCAACGTGATCATCATCAATGACTCCGAAGTGAAGCTGCTCACCGGGGAGAGCAATCTCGTGAAGGGCGCCAAGGCCGTGCGCGCGCTGGGACCTCGGATCGTGGTCGTGAAGAAGGGGGAACATGGGTGCCTTCTTTTTGGCGAAGACGATATCTTTTCCGCACCCGCCTATCCGCTCGAAGACGTCGTTGATCCCACGGGCGCGGGCGACTCCTTCGCGGGCGGATTCATGGGATACCTCGCAGGGTGCGGCAAGGTGGACAGCGCCTCGCTCCGACAGGCCGTCGTTTACGGCAGCGCCGTCGCCTCGTTCACCTGCGAGAAGTTCGGGCCCGACCGCCTCGCGGAGATCACACGGCACGACATCCAGCAACGATTCGAGGAGTTCCGCCAACTCGCGGCCTTCTAAGAGAGCACGCGAGACTCGGACATCTTCGTAGGGCGGGATTGATTCCCGCCTTCTCTATTTGTCAGAGAGAGGTCCCGCCCCATTCACGGAGTCTTACATGGGCTCAGACGCGCGGGACCGATCAAGATGACCCGCGGGCTTCGTCTATTATGCTGCTTTCTTGTTGAACCCTGGCTGTCTCCATTGTGGAACCAGATTCACCTTTGCTCGAGAGTAGCGAATTCTCCATGAGCTTTACGGCGGATCGTAAAACGGAGAGTCCGTGGCGCGTCTGATTTCGTGGAATGCGGCGGTTTGTGGGGGTGGATGGGATGTATGGGACCTATGGGATGAATGGGACGGGAACACAGACAGTTATTCTCCCCCTTCGGGGTAGATCGGAAAGATGCCAGGAACCTGGGTAGGCCTGGCTTCGCTTGGGCCGACTCAGCGCTGAGAGTATTTTGGCATTACAGGCCTTCGCGGACGCGAGACGCTGGTGCGCTCGATAACGAACCACACCTGCTTCCTGTGAATGAACTCACCGCGCGGGGGTGTCGGCGATGTAGAACTGCTCGATGCCGATGTAGCCGGGGGATAGCAGGCGGAAGTTGTGGATGATGTGTTCGGGAACGTTGTGGAAACGGTTTGAGACGATGGTCAAGGCTTCCTGGCTGACAATGCCGATGGTGTAACACTCGTCGGCCCATTGCCGCAGGATGCGGTGGGCAAGTTCGGTCTTCAGTGCTTCGTCTTCTCCGGCGGCGACGATACCCGTGTACCAGTCGATGAGGCGTTGGTATTCTTCCGGGGGCTTCACGCCACCGCGTCCGGCGGAAGCGCGGTACTGTCCATAAAGCGGTGCCCAGTAGCTCGTGGGGAGCCAGGGCACGTACCATTGCGGATCGATGACCCAATGCATGGCGCCGGCCGCGTATGCCCAGAAGTCGCTGTTGCCATTCTTGGCCTGGAGCTGGCTGAGCGGTGCGGAATCCGTCTTCAACACGAATTCGAGTCCCACCTCGCGCCAGTAGTCGGCTACCAGTTGCCACAGGTCTGAGCCCGTGCCGGTTTCCGAGGGGTAGACGTTGAGAATCTGCACAAAGGGATCGCCATTGGGCATGCGCCGCATGCCGTCCGAACCTCTCTGCATTCCGATCTCATCCAGGAGTGCATTCGCGCGGGCGGGGTCATACTCCAAATACTTCTCGTCGAACTCGGGCAGGTAATAGGGATCAAAGGGAGTCGACACGCCGCGGGTCGGCACGGCCATCCCGGAGTAAATCACATCGATGATTTCCGCGCGGTTGATGGCAACGGAAAGCGCGATGCGAAAACGGCGGTCTTGCAGCAGCGGCCGCAGCGCCAGGTCTTTGCTGCATTGATTCACATAGATGACCGTAGGCGTGGGATTGATATCCCGCAGGACCCGGTAGCCGCCTTTCTTGCGGTTGGACATGAAGAGCGAGAAATTCGCCGCGTCGATTCCGCGCTCCTGGAAATCCACATCACCGGTCATCGCCTTGAAGTTGAGGATCTCGGGGTTCTGCACTTCGGTATAGGCGATCTCATCAATGTAGGGGAGCTGGTTCCCCTCGGGATCCACCTTCCAATAGTAGGGATTGCGCGTAGCGACCAGGCGCGGTGCGGGCGGCGCATTCATGAGCTTGAAGGGCCGGATCGTGGGCAGGTCAGGATTCTCGATGTACAGGATGCGGCTCAGGAAGAGTTGCACCCAATGCGTGCGGCCCTCGGAGCGGGTGATCCGCTCGATCTCCGCCATGTCCGTGTACTTGGGATGAAACTGCCGCAAGTAGTGCTTGGGCAAGATGATGAAGTTGCCCATGAAGGCCATGAGCTGCAGGAAAATGCCGTGCGGCTCTTTGAAACGGAATTCGATGGCGAGCGGATCGGGAGCGATTACTGTCGCGCGTTCGCCATTCAGCGCCAGCCAAGGGGGAAACACGGGACTGAGGTCGGTGTTGGCGAAATAATCTTCAATAGCGAAAACGATATCCTCGGAAGTAAAGGGCGCGCCGTCCGACCACCTCATGCCTTCGCGAAGGTGGAAGACAAAGGTGCGGCCGCCGTCCAGCACTTCCCACCGCTCCGCGACGCCGGGGACCACCTTCGTGCCGTTTTGATCCCAACGTACGAGGGGCTCGTAGCCCAAGCGATCCGAGAGGCCCATATCGGTGATCGCGACAATGATGCGGCGCCAAGTGCCGCCGTAGGTTCCGATGGATTCGATAGGCTGCACAACAAGAGGGGTTGTGGGTAGGCGTTCGTCTACCGGAGGCAGTTTGCCTGCGGCAACTTCTTTGGCGAGCATGGGCGCTTCCTGAAGAGCGGTAGCTGAGACACACACCAGCAACGCGGCCGCAAGCGCGGGCAGCGCGACTTTTCGCACTCGCACGAGGCACTCAGTAGCCGATCGCACAGCCGTCCTTTCGGGGGTCGGAGCCGCCGAACCAGCGCAGGGGATTGTCCAATCGTCCGATACCCTGGTAGCCGCCATGTTCCGAGCGGCCGGGGCGTACGGTGTGCCCCATGGCAGCGAGTTCCTGAATCACGGCATCGGAGATGAGTTGTTCGCACTGAACGTACCCCCCATTCTCCATAACCGAACCCGTGGGTTCGGAGCTGCCGCTGTGACAGACACGCGGCTGTTCTCCGGCCTGCTGAACCGACATGCCGAAATCGATGAGGTTCATGAGCACCTGCGCATGCCCCTGGGGTTGGAAGTCGCCGCCCATCACGCCGAACGAGAGAAATGGACTTCCGCCTTGCGTGACAAATGCCGGGATAATCGTGTGGAAGGGCCTCTTGTGTCCTTCGAGCCGGTTTCGGTGCTTGGGGTCGAGTGAGAACAGGGCACCGCGATTCTGAATCGCGAATCCCAGCGTTGGGACCGCCAAGTGCGAGCCCCAGCCGTGGAAGGTGCTCTGAATCAGAGAAACCATGTTGCCGTCTTTGTCGGAGGCCGTCAGGTAAATAGTATCCTTCGACCCGTCCCACACGCCGGATTTCACGTTTGTACTTGCGCGCTTTGGGTCGATGAGACGCGCACGCTCTTTTCCGTAGTCCTTGGAGATGAGCCATGCGAGCGGGACTTCGGCCTTGTCGATGTCTGCGTAGTACTGCGCGCGATCCTCGAAGGCGAGTTTCTTGGCCTCGATGAACAGGTGGAGATGCTCGGCGGAATTGGGCACGAGCGAAGCGACGTCAAACTGCTCGAGGATGTTGAGGATTTGCAGCGCAGCCGCGCCTTGACCGTTAGGTGGAAGCTCCCACACATCGTAGCCACGGTACGAAGTCGTGATCGGATCCACCCAGGTGGCTTCATGTTCTTCGAAGTCGCGTTTCGTGAAGTGTCCACCTACTTCTTTGGAATAGGCCACGAGTTGATCGGCGGGTTCCCCGTGATAGAAGGAATCCGCGCCGCTCTTCGCAAGCGACTCCAGGAAAGTGGCCAACACCTCACACCGGAAGATATCGCCGTATTGCGGCGCCGCGCCGCCCGGCATATAGAGGGATGCGAGATCCGGGTACTCGTTGGCCTCAAAGGGCCACGACTCAGCAATCAAAGGCGAGACGGGGAATCCCTCGCGCGCATATTCGATGGGAGCGGCCAGCAGGTCGCCGAGCGGCTTCGAGCCGAAACGTTTGAGCAGGGCACCCCACCCACTGACACAGCCCGGAACGCTCCAGGCCAGGGGCCCCATGACGGGGATCTCGGTCAGGCCCTGTGCGGCTTCGAGGGTCCAATCGAAAGGAGAACGGCCGCTCGCGTTGAGGCCATAGAGCTTTCGGTCCTTTTCGATCCACACGATCGCGAAGAGGTCGCCGCCGGGACCGCAAAACATGGGTTCGACGACGCTCAAGGTGGCGTTGGCGCAGACGGCGGCGTCGATGGCGTTGCCGCCGGCCTTGAGTACATCAATGCCGGCCATGCTGGCCAGCGGCTGACTGGTGCATACCATGCCATGCCGGGAGACGACCGTCGACCGGTTCTGGTTCCTTGCTTGGAGCATGTCGCGATTGATGGACGCGCGGTTCATTGACACCCCTTTCTGCTTAGACTCTTCGAGCGGAGCCGCATGCGCCCCCAGCATGAGGCCCATCGAGGCCGTCGAGGCAACCTGCAAGAATGTTCGCCGCTTCATGGTCTGTCCTCCATAGCGTCACCCGCGACGCCTCCCCAGTATTCCGCTTCCCAAGGGTATTGCGCAAGCGCGTGCAGGGAACTCCGTCGGCCGGACAGCGCACGTAACCGGTATGGACGATGGCCGATGCCCGGGCATTTTTGAATCGTGATGAAACGCCGCGTAGGATGAGGTGCGCAAGTGCGTCTACGCTCAAAAAGGAAGGATTCTTGGCATGAAGTACGCGTTGCTGGGCAAGACAGGGGTGCGGGTGTCCGAGGTGTGCCTGGGCACGATGACTTTCGGCAAAGAGGCGGACGAGGGCACCTCGGCCGCGATCATGAACCGGGCGCTCGACGCGGGCGTGAACTTCTTCGACACGGCGAACATCTACAACAAGGGGTTGACGGAGGAGATCGTCGGGCGATGGATGGGCCCACGGCGTGAGGAGATCGTGCTTGCGAGCAAGGCCCATTTCCCCACGGGACCGGGAGTGAACAACCAGGGCAGCTCGCGCCGGCACCTGATGAAGGCGGTGGAGGACAGTCTACGCCGATTGCGGACGGACCGGCTGGACATCCTCTACCTGCATCACTGGGATGAGCACACCGCGATTGAGGAATCGCTGGCCGCCGTGACTACGCTCGTCGAACAGGGGAAAGTCTTGTACCTCGGCGTTTCGAACTTTGCGGCGTGGCAAGTCATGAAAACCCTTGCGTTGGCGCAGGCACGGGGATATGCGCAAGTCGTATGCATGCAGCCCATGTACAACCTCGTGAAACGTCAGGCGGAGGTGGAGCTTCTGCCGCTCGCGCTTTCGGAAGGGGTCGCTGTCTGCCCGTACAGCCCTATTGCGGCGGGTCTGCTGACCGGCAAGTACCAGCGTGGCGAAGGTGGGCGCATCAAGGAAAACCCCATGTATGCGGAGCGATACCGGAACTCCTCTTACATGGAGATCGCGGCGGACTTCGTGGCGTACGCGAGCACCAAGGGCCTCTCCCCCGCCGCCTTGGCCAATGCGTGGGTAATCAGCCATCCCGCGGTGACCGCCGCCATTGTCGGCGCGCGAAACCTCGATCAGTTCAATGATGCCTTGGGCTGTGTGGATATCGAGTTGAGCCCGGAACAGCGCCGTGAGATCACGGCACTGTCGATCGACCCGCCGCTGGCCACGGACAGAGAAGACCCCGCTTTCGCCTTGGACCTTCTCAAGAAGTCCAGGTAACATCGAAAGCGGGGCCGAATCACACTACCGGTTCAAGCTTCGAGTTTGCGCCTCAGCGAGATGCGGAAACCTGCATTCCAATGACGGCGGGCGTTTCGCCGACCAGGCGATCGTCAATCGAAGAGAAGAGGTCGGAGATATTGGTGAAGAAACGGCCGCCACCGCCGCCGTATCCGCCACCGCCGCCGCCAAAACCGCCTCCACCGCCGTAAGCTCCACCGCCTCCGTAACCGCCGCCGCCAAAGCCACCACCACCGTAGCCACCGGCACCAAGGCCGGCGCCCATGCCACCGCCACCGTAGCCATTTCCTCCGTAGCCACCGCCGCCAATCCCACCACCGTATGCATTGGTGGAGACGGCCGTGCTGCGGCCGCCCTGATTGCGGACGATGATCTTGGGCAAAGTGTCGCTGCTAATGGTGAGGCCATAGCCACGCGTTTCCAGGCGTTGTCCGGGCGCCGCCCGGTTTGCCGAACGATAACCGGGCGCCATGACGTAGACGCGGCCGCCGTTGGGCACCGCGGCATTCGATGCCGTTTTCGCCGGACCCGTGATGCGAATGGGTTCACTGCGGGTGGGTTCCGGGCGGGCCATCTTGGCAGCCACGGCCTCGGAGACCGCCTTGCGCTCGGAGGCATAGGCGTTGTTCGCTACCCAAGTCTCCTGCAGCTCCTGGCGAATCGTCGCATCGGCAATCTGAACAGATGCCGCGGAGACGGAGGACTTGGCAACGTTCAGGACCTTGCCCGTTTCAGGGAATTGCACATAGTAGCGGCCGGCGCTCTCACGTACGATGACGTTGTCGTGGGAAACGTCTCCGATCGTGATGCGGTCCGCAGTCGCGAGCAAAGCGCAGCACATCATTGCGGCACACACCGCGACGCAGCGCACTCCGCTGAACCTAATGTTGCGAAAGCTGTCCATCTTTCGTTCCTCCACGTATGCTCAACGAGATCTTCAGGGTCCCTGTGATGCCTTCGTCTTTACTCTAGCACGGATGACTGATTTGGACAATCGGCAACAGTGTATTTTCTCTGTTGGGGTGCGGCGGGCCGGTCACAAATGACACCTTTCGCTTATTGCGCATACTCCGGGCGGCCATACGGCTCCCCATAGCGGGTGTGTGGCCGCAAGCGCGTGGAAGCAGTCGTGTGTGACTTGCGCCGGACGCTGGCTCTCTGTATTATCGCCGCGTAGTCTGAAGGGGAAGCCACGTGAGCGCGTTTCGCCAAGCCATCAAAGATATCATCAGCAATATCGAGACGGTGATCCTTGATAAGACGGCGGTGATCAAGACGTCACTCGCTGCGTATTTGGCCGGGGGGCATGTGCTGCTGGAGGACGTTCCCGGCGTCGCCAAGACTGTGCTGGTCCGTTGCCTGGCGGTTTCCAGCGGATGCTCGTTCACACGCATTCAGTGTACCCCCGATCTCCTTCCCACAGATGTCAGCGGGGTGTCCGTCTACAACCAGAAGACACAGGAGTTCGAGTTTCGAAAGGGGCCGATCTTCAATCAAATCATCGTGGCGGATGAAATCAACCGGGCGACGCCGCGGACGCAAAGTGCGCTCTTGGAAGCCATGGCGGAAGGTCAGGTCTCCGTGGATGGGCGCACGTACAGGCTGGCACAGCCATTCACCGTGTTCGCCACTCAGAACCCTGTCGAGCACGAGGGGACCTTTCCTTTGCCGGAAGCCCAGCTCGACCGCTTCATGCTGCGGTTAACCATCGGCTATCCAAATATCACCGCCGAGGGCGACATGCTGGAACGCATGCGCGTCACCCATCCTCTCGAAGCGCTCAAGCCCGTTACCGATCCCGAGACTATCCTGCGTATGCAAGCCGCGGTGCGCGAGATCCTGGTGCATGACCGGGTGCGGGAGTATATTCTGCGGCTCATCCACCGGACGCGTGACTCTACGCATTTGAGTCTCGGGGCCAGCCCGAGGGCCTCAATGGCGCTATTCCGGGCGTGCCAGGCGTTTGCCGCGGTCCAGGGACGGAGCTACGTCATCCCCGATGACGTAAAGACCCTGGCGCATCCCGTTTTAGAGCATCGCCTGATCCTCAACCCGGAGAGCCGGTTGAGAAGGGTGACCGCTCACAGTGTGCTGCGTGATATAATCTCGGAGGTTCCAGTGCCCGCCGGGAGCGTTAGCGGGAAGGCAGGGTGAGCCTTTCCTATCCTGACGGAGCGGACCGCCGATGCGCGCTAGCTTGATTCATAGTTCTATTAGCCTAGGGGTATATACGGAATTATTCTTATGATGAGAGTTGGAACACTTATGCGATGGTTTGGACGCAAGACCAAGGATGTAGAAGAACTCAAGGAAACCGAGCCCAAGGACACTGGAGCGATGGACGCGACCGCGTCCACGCTGGAACTCAAGCAGGTAGGACCTTACGAGATCATCGCGCCCATCGGTCGAGGCGGTATGGGAACGGTGTACAAGGCCATCGACCGGAAACGCGACATGACGGTGGCCATCAAGGTGCTGGACCGGCAGTTCGACCTGGACAAGAAGAAGAGGAAGCGCGATTACCTGGGGCGCGAAATTCTTGTAGCGGCCGAACTGAAGCACGAAGGCATTATCCGGTACAGCAAAGAGATCATCGAACAGGAAGACGCCGATGGAAACATCCGGCGCTGTCTGTTGATGGAATTCGTGGATGGCCCGGACCTCCGCAAACACATCGCGGACCGGGACCTCACCCTGCAGCAGATGATCGATGTGAGCATCCGTCTTTGCAAGGGCTTGGATTTCCTGCACCAACGAGGCATTGTGCATCGCGACATCAAGCCGGGAAACTTTCTCTTCTCTCGCGACCTGCGCCAGGTGAAGATCTGCGACTTCGGACTGTCCAAGGCCAGCTCAAGTTGGCGCACCCGGTGGATCCGGGAAGGCGGCGGAACACGGGCCTATATGTCGCCGGAGCAGATTACCAACAAGGGCCGTGGCCTGGACGCGCGGTCGGACATCTTCTCGTTCGGCATCACGATGTACGAGTTGTTTGCGGGCCGCCACCCTTGCGACGGTCGGGATTCGCGCGAGATCATGAAACAGATCAGAAGTAGCCGGTACAAGTTTGAACCACCCTCCAAATACAATCCGGAGATCCCCCCTCCACTGGACCGTATCATTCTCAAAGCACTGAGGCGACAGCCGGAGCGGCGCTACCAGTCCGTCACGGAGTTGCTGATGGACCTGACACGAATCGCAGAGGCGAGGATCTAAGTTGCCCTGCATCAAGACGGGTGGTGGGTGCACGAGTCCGCTTTCGGCGTTATAGCATTATCATCACTTTACTCCGAGCCTTGCTTCAACGCAGCGAATGGAGTATTCTGAGTCAATTGTGTTGACCATCTACAAGATATAGGGTATTCCGAGCGTAGTGAAAAACCAAAGACGTCGAGAGCCGAGCCTTATGCGCTACATCCTGGCAATCGTCTTGGTGGGTGCCGCAGTCTTGGGCGTCTACCGCGCGGTGCGTTGGTTCGGGTCGGGCATGTCCTCAGGCAGAGTGGAAGCCAGCGCGCCAGGAGACCTGGAGCAGGCGCGTCAGTTCGCCAACGAAGGCAAGGCCGACGAGGCCAGGAGAATTCTGGAACCCATCGCGGAGAAAGCCAAAGATGGGGATATCGTTTCGTCCGCGCTTATGTTGTTGGCCAAACTGGACGCGGCCGCTGGAGACAAGGCCGCGGCGCTTGAGCGCCTTCGAAAAGCAGCGAAGGATTACCCGTCCAGCGCCGAACAGCCGCGGGCCGCAGCGGCCTACGCGAGATTGCTTGAGGACGAGAACCGGATTGACGAGGCGGTGGCCATCTATGAGCGCATCCGGGCGACGGCGCCGGTGCAGTTCAGGGTTCCCGCCTTGACTGGTTTAGGCCGCCACGCGGAACGCCAGCAGAAACCTGTCGAGGCACGGGTCCTGTATCAGGAGGCACTGGATAGCGCGGCGTGGAATTCGGAGGAATGGAACGAGGCCTTGGACGCCCTGGGGCAGGCCAATGTCGCTGTTATCTTCTCCCCCGCTGCAACGCCGGACAGCAAGACGTACGCACTGGAGCGTGGAGACAACCTGACGAGCATCGGAATCAAGCTCAACACGACACTCGGCCTGCTCATGCGCGCCAACCAGATCGAGTCCGAAACGACCCTGCGCGTCGGGCAGACGCTGAAATGGACCCCAAAGGATTTTCGCATCGTCATCGAGCGGTCGACCTGCCGTCTATTCCTGCTGGACAGCAACGGGATATTCAAACGATATATGACGGGACTCGGCATGCCGGGACACGAGACAGCCTTGGGCATTTACAAGATTGGAAACAAAGAGAAGGATCCGACCTGGCACAAGCCGGGAGAAGGCCCCATCCCGCCGGGCGATCCCCGCAATGAATTGGGGACGCGGTGGATGCCTCTGGTGCCCGTGAGGGAGGGCTTGCCCAAAGACCTGGGTATCCACGGCACGATCGCCCCGGAGACCGTGGGGAAATTCTCTTCCCACGGCTGCGCGCGGCTGCGGCGGGAGGACGTCGAAGAACTCTACGACTTGGTCGTACGTTCAACGCCCGTCGAGATTGTCGAGGTCATCGATCCGCAGGCGTTGAGCACGCTCGCGTTGGCGCAGTCCTGAGGGTAGAAGTCATATGGACGCCCGGCACGAGGCGGCGCGGCGGATGCCCCACTTCCTTGACACTCCTCCATGCGGGCAAGATAATGGCTCGTTTTTGTCGCGGGCACACAATCTCGGATGAGCATGCCAGACCATACAGGAAGAGACCTTAAGGACAACGAGGCTGCGGCGCTCCCCCCGCTTGGTCTGTCTCGCTTTCCGGGGGCATTGGTGCCCATAGACAGCCCCATCGTTTTCAGTCATTTCGTGGCCGACGTGGCCAAGCAGGTTACCGCCGATCCGGGTGAAGAGTTGTGCCTGATCACCGACGCGTCCACCGCACGCATCGTGTATGAACTCGACCGGTGCAGGGCGCTCGCGGCGCGCACGATTACAATGGGCGATGTCCCGTCGCGTTGGTCGCGCGCCGCAGACGTTCAGTCCCATCAGGAAGACCCAGCCAGGCAGCCCGGTGATGTCGCTCTCGTGCTGTTCTCCACGACGGTGAGTGTGGCCTTGGTGGGAAGAAGGACCGGTGATGGAGCCGCCTCGCAGTTTCAGGGGGGGTGGACCGCCGACCGCAAGAGCGTTGATGCTATCGCTCACGTTCTCTTGCCGGGGCTGGACCTTTCCGAGATACTGGCGGCACCCTCGCCCGACGCGTTTGTGAGGTGGATCCCGCAAGTGACGCGTCTCATGACGGTGTTTACCAGGCTCGTCAGCGCGCATCAGACCAGTGCCAGCGTCGGGCGGGACGAGCTGTTCTCGGTTCTGGACATCTTGAAGGCCATCGCTTCGAGACGCCGCACGCACGATGTGCTGTATGTTTTTGTGGAACAGGTGGCGCATGTCATCCAGATGGACCGGTGCTCGGTGGTGCGCATTTGGGGACGCGACGATCAGGGCCAGGTCGTCGCTTCGCACGACGATGCCAAAGTACGCGACCTGTTGATTGACCTGGACAAGTACCCTGAGCTGCGCTGGTCAATGGACCACTTCGAGAAGGTGGTCATCAATGACGCACAGGCGGACCCGCTCACCCGGGGTTGTCCGGGGCTGAAAGAATCGGGCATTTCGTCGCTGCTGGTTGTGCCCATCGTGCTGCTGGACGCCAATATTGGGTCGCTGTTTCTGCGCGGCGCCAGACGCAATGATCCGTTCACTGCGCGCGAGGTCGGTTTCTGCGAGATTGTTGCGGAGGCGGCCTCGAACGCGTTGGAGAGGGCGCATCTGCTGGAACGCCTGCAGAACGCCAACGAGCGTTTGGAACGGCTGGCCGTCACGGACGAGTTGACGGGATTGCACAATCACCGGTACTTCCGGGAGCGCTATGCCGAGGAATTCGACCGGGCGCGCCGCTACGCGTTGCCGCTTTCCTGCATCATGTTCGATATCGACAATTTCAAGAAGATAAACGATCAGCATGGGCATCTTCAGGGGGACGCCATACTGCGGGAGATTGCCGCGCGAACGCTTCGCACAACGCGCCGGAGCGACATTGTTGCCCGGTATGGCGGCGAGGAGTTTATTATCATCATGCCGCAAACGGGGTCGGAGGGCGCCAGAACCCAGGCCGAACGCGTGCGGGAGAGTGTGGAGGCGGGGGTGTACGAGGGCCTGCCCAAAGATGCGAAGGTAACAGTGAGTGTCGGCGTGGCCGAATTGCTGTACCAGGAGATGCTGGACGGGGAGGCCCTGATTCGTGCGGCCGACAGTGCCCTGTACGAGGCGAAACGGACCGGGAAGAACCGGGTGGTGGTCAGTACCGCAAACGGAGAACAGTCGTGAAATATGTGCTAGCGCTGGTGATGGTGGCGGGCCTTTCGGGTTGTCACACCTTTGTGAAGATGAAGCCCGACTATGCGGAGCTTCCCGTGGATACGCTCCGCGAGATTGCCGTGCAGATTGAACAAGCCGTCAAGGACGGCGACCGGGAACCTCAAATCGAAGACCGTGGCGGGGTCGTTCTCGGTACCGACACGATCAAGCAGGCCATCCGTACCCGCGCGGCACGCGCGCACCTGGTGGAAGCGTTTCTTCTGACCGGCCACGCGTGGGAACGCCGCAATGGGATGATGGAAATCCTGCGCACACGGGAGTACAAGAAATCCGGCACAAGCCGCGACCGAGACCGCAATGCCATGGTCGCCATGGGCGAAGGGGCAGACCGTTGGGCGCTCTACGAAGGGATTATTGACGCGGGCAACTTCCCGTCCAAGTCTCTGGGCGCGGTACAGCGCATCTTCTTCGAAGCACGTGTGCAGGTGATGGCGGACGGGATCAAATACGAAGACGAATCCTGCAACGAGGCGTACAAGTTGGGTCAGCAGCCCGCGGCGCCGGCCAAATAGTCCCGGTTCACTAACCGGGCCTCTGATTCGCAATCCGCGTTCTCAGCCGCTAGAATACCGTCCATTGTCCCGCGAAAGCATGCGGCTCGAGAAGGCGGGATAACCAGCGGGGAATCTCCACGTTCATGTCACCGAAAAGCGGTGCCACAAAAAAGCCGAATCTTGAGATCAATCTGGGCGGGCTCCGGATGAAGAACCCCGTCACGGTGGCCTCGGGGACCTTTGGATATGGCGCGGAGTACAGCCAGTACTTCGACATCGCGCTGCTTGGCGCCGTCACCACGAAGAGTCTCTCCCTGAAGGTGCGCGCAGGCAACAAGCCGCCGCGCCTCGTCGAAACACCCGCGGGCATGCTGAATGCCATCGGCCTGCAGAACGTCGGACTGGACGTTTACCTCGCGGAGAAGGCGCCTTTCCTCCGGGAGAAGGGCGCCACGATCATTGCAAACATCTACGGTCATTCGCCGGAAGAATACGCGGAGTTGGCGAGAAGGCTGCAGCAGGCCGGGGCAGCGGACGCGATCGAGGCGAACCTGTCGTGCCCCAATGTCCATGACGCGCGCAAAGCGCGTGGGGCCGTGTTGGTTTCGCAGAATCCCGCGGCCATTGCCGAATACACAGGCGCCATCCGGAGCGCTACGTCGCTGCCGCTGTTCATCAAGCTCACGCCGAACGTTATGGACATCCAGGAGCCTGCGTTGGCGGCCGAAGAGGCTGGCGCGAACGGGCTCTGCCTGATCAACACGCTGTTGGGCCTGGCGATCGATTCCGAGACCCGGAGGCCGCGCCTATCCAACATCGTGGGGGGCCTGAGCGGTCCCGCGATCAGGCCCGTGGCCATCAAGATGGTGTGGGACGCGGCGCGAGCCGTGAAGATCCCGATTATAGGCACAGGGGGCATTTGTCACGCGGATGACGCGATTGAGTTTCTGCTGGCGGGAGCAACCGCGGTTTCCGTGGGGTCCATGACGTTTCGCCAGCCCGATGCCGCGCTGCGCGTGCTGCAAGGTATGGAAGCGTACCTGACACGCCATCAGATCCCGGAAGTCTCTGAACTGGTTGGCGCCATGCAGGTGTAGGGGGTGTTATGGGCCGTTCAACTGAGATCATTGTAGCGCTGGACGTGGACACACGTGAAGAGGCCTTGCGCGCGGTTGGAATCTGTGCGGGATGCGATTGGTTCAAGGTTGGTCTCCAGCTCTTCTCGGCGACCGGACCCACCTTTGTCCGCTACCTGGTTGCGCACAAGAAGCGCATGTTTCTCGACCTCAAGCTTCACGATATCCCCAACACGGTCGGGCACGCCGCCAAGGTCGCGGCAGGTCTCGGGGTCTCACTCATCACCGTGCACGCCTCCGGGGGGAAGCGCATGGTCGCGGCGGCACGGGAGGCCGTGGAAGGAACGGAGACGCGGGTTCTTGCCGTGACCGTGCTGACGAGCCTCTCCGAGTCCGAACTGCGCGGCGAAGTGGGAATGAATGAAACGCCCGCGGATGCCGTGGCGAGGCTCGCCTTGACGGCCGTGGACGCGGGCGCCCATGGCGTGGTAGCGTCTCCCAAGGAGTTGGAGATGCTGCGCCGGACTCTGGGCGGCACGCCGTTGATTGTAACGCCCGGCATTCGTCCTTCGTGGGCAGGCAAGGATGATCAGGCGCGCGTCACGACCCCACGGGACGCGGCCCGTGGGGGGGCCGATTTCATCGTGGTGGGAAGGCCTGTTCTTCAGCATGAGAACCCTGCACAGGCACTGCAATCAATACGCGAGGAGTTGAACGCATGAATTCAGGCCAGGTCATTGACATCTTCCGCGCGACGAGCGCGCTGCTGGAAGGTCATTTTGTGTATACGAGCGGCCGGCATGGCAGCCAATTCCTGCAGGCGTCGCGCGTCCTTCAGTTTCCGAACTACACGGAGAAACTCTGCAAGGCCATCGCGGAGAAATGGGCCGGAGACAATATTGAGTTGGTTGTAGGCCCGGCTACGGGCGGCATCATCCTCGCCTATGAAACGGCGCGTCACTTGGACTGCCGTGCGGTGTTCACGGAGAAGGATGAGGATGGCCGGACCATGTCGCTGCGCCGCGGCTTCAAATTGCAGCCGCGCACCAATGTGCTTGTCGTGGAGGACATTGTCACGACCGGTGGGTCGGTGAAGAAGACCATCGATCATCTGTTGGAGCGCGGCGCGCGCATTGCCGGCGTGTCCGTTCTCATTGACCGCAGCGGCGGCGAGGCCAATTTCCAATGTCCATACAAACCGCTAGCCCACTTGGCGCTGCGAAGCTACGATCCTTCCGAATGCCCGGGTTGCGCGGATGGCATTCCACTCTCCGATCCGGATGACCTCATCTTGTAGCCCGCCTCGGGCGAGCAGTGCCCGCGCACTTTGAACCGGTTACCATTGATTGTTATGATGGGCGCGTTGGTACTTGGGGTATCGGATGCCTGCAATGGCGCGTATTGAACTCATGCACGCACGAGCCCCGTCTCCGAGCAGTTTGACTCGGCGTGGCCAGTTCCGCGGACGTCAGCCTGGCATGCCAGATAAACCTGAACAAGTGGTGATCCTGTGATGAAGCGCCTGAAGGCAGATCTGCACACCCATACGGCGGACGACCCGTTCGACAGCATCGCCTATTCGGCGGAGACCCTGATCGATGCAGCGGCGGACGCGGGTGTCGAGGTGCTGGCGATCACCTGTCATGAATTCAACGCGTACTCTGCGCACCTTTCTCACTACGCGCGGGGCCGGGGAGTCCTGCTGATTCCGGGCATGGAGAAGTTCATTTCGGGTAAACATGTGCTGATCCTCAACCCACACGAGGAACATCTGCGGGCACACACGTTTGAAGACCTGCGCACCGTGGGCAGGCTTGGCGCGGTTTTCGTCGCGCCGCATCCGTACTATCCGTCCCCCAACAGCCTGCTGGGAGAGCTTGAACGGAACATCGATCTGTTCGACGCCATCGAGTGGAGTTCTCTCTATGTCCGAATGCTCAATCCAAACCGCAGAGCAGCGGGCGTGGCGCGTGCCCACCGCCTGCCTCTGCTGGGAACATCCGATACGCACGTGCTTCCGTACGAGGACACTACCTTTTCCTGGATCGAAGCGGAACCGGCCATCGAGGGAATCGTCGAGGCAATTCTCGCGGGCAGAGTGACCGTCGAGACGCAGCCCAAGAAGTCCAGCAAGGCCGCACGATCGGCCTTTGGCGCGGTTCGCGGCATGGTGTATGAGGCCATGAGAGCCTGATGCGATGGAGGAACTCCCGCAGTGATTGAACGCATCGCCATTCTCGGGGGCAGCAGCGTCTACATTCCCGAGCTTGTGCTATCGATCATCTCGCATAATCTCAATGTGAAAGAGATCGCGTTGATCGGGCGGGACGGCCCCAAGCTCAAGCTCGTGGCGCGTTTTTGCCAACGCCTGCTGGACAAGAGCGGGTTCCCGTCCGTGATTGCGGCCTATGCGGACCCGGCTCAGGGCGTGGCCAACGCCAAGTACACGCTGAACCATATCCGCGTTGGCGGAATGCCCGCGCGCGTGCGCGACGAGAAGCTTCCGCCCAAGCAGGGCATGATTGGCGACGAAAGCCTCGGGGCGGGCGGGTTTGCCAATGCCTTGCGCACGTTGCCGATCGTGTTGGATTTGGCAGCGCGGATCGAGCACGTCAACCCAGCGACCACGTTCATCAACCTCACCAATCCGATGGGGATCTGCGTGGAGGCCTTGATCAAGTACTCGAAACTGAATGTTCTCGGGGTCTGCGACTTGCCCGTGACGTATGTCCGGAAAATGGCCGAGATCCTTCGTGTGGATGTTTCGGAGATCACGGTGGATTTCATCGGGCTCAACCACATGGGGTGGATACAGGACATTAAGGTCGAGGGCCGGAGCTGCATGGCGCGCCTGCTGGAGCGGTTGGAAGCGGAGAAGGACGACGGATTCGATCACGCGCTCATCGAACTGTTCCGAATGATCCCGACGCGCACGACATCGCTGTATTTTCACCAGGATGAGATCCTGAAACGTCAGCAGGCCTGCGCCCGGTTCCGGGCGGAAGTGTTGCACGAGGCCGAGCAGCAGATATTGAAACTCTACCAGGATGAGTCGCTGTGCGAAGTGCCCGAATTGACGCGCGCGCGCAATGCGGTCTGGTATGAGGAGACGATCATCCCATTGATCGTCGCGCTCGAGAACAAGAAAGAGCAGGACACGATCCTGTGTGTTCGCAACGAGGGGGCCATACGAGACTTGCCCGACGATTGCAGCGTGGAAATACCGGTCCAAGTGAGCAAGAAGGGGATTAAGCCGCGAAAGGTGGGGAGCTGTCCGCGCTTCCTCAAGGGTCTCTTTCAGTGTGTCAAGGAGAGTGACCGGCTCACGGTGGAAGCCGTGCGCCACAAGTCGTATGAGTACGCGCTGCAAGCGCTCACCATTAATCCGCTGGTGCCGTCACTCGATGCGGCAAAGAAGTTTCTCGACCGCATAGTCCGGGAAGAGCGTTTGGAACTGCACTAGCCGACGTAACCGTCTGGGAGGGATACATGAGAGTCTATCGAAAGGGGATGGCAGCCATTCTGCCAATGGTGTTGGTCTCGCTGGCGAGCGCGCAAGTGCTGGTGGTGGGCGGGAAAGGCGCGGATCTCGCCGATATCGCGGGCACCGACACCCTGGTCACCGTCGTCTTGAAAGGGTCAAGCGCCATGGATTCGAATCTGAAGGTCGAGTCTCTGGCCAATGGCATTCTGGGCGTGCGCACGCAGTCGGGGCAGTTGAGCCACTACCGGGTATCCGATATTCAGGAAGTTCGCGTTCAGGGCGAGGTCATGACGGTGAAGCGCCTGGAGTCGACGATTGACCGCGGGATGACTTCCGATCAGAAACAGGTCGTCGCTCGCGCGGCGGAGCAGGCATACGCGCTCTTCAAGGGGTCAACGGGCGACCAAGGCTTGAGAATGGCCGCGGCGCAAGTGGTCGCGGTTTCGGGAACGGAAGACCAGAAAGCGGAGGCGCTCGAGTACTTGAACGGGCTGGCCTCGGGCAACGATTTGCGAACCGCCCTCGAAGCCGCGCGCAACCTGGTCATGGCGGGTTCCCCTCCCGTGACCAGTGAGATGATCGCGCAAGGCTTGAGCAGCGGGGATCGCCAGGTGCGCGCCAGTGCCGCGTTGCTCGCCGGCCTGACAGGCGATCCTTCCGGCAAGTCGCAGATGTTCAAGATGCTCCGGGACCGCGCCTCCGACTTTGCGGTGCCGGCCATCCGGGGTCTTGCCTGGCTCGGCGACCGTGAGGCCATTCCCACGCTGCTGACGCTCATCACGGAGCGCAGTGAAGAAAAGGCGAATGCCGCGGCGGACGCGCTCATTCTGCTTGGCGGCGACGAGATTGTCGAACAGATGAAGCTGAAGTTGCCCGACGTGGAGGGACGGGCCCGGTTCCGCGTCGTGCGTGTATTGCACGCGCTGGGCGATCCGCTGGGCAGCAAGCTGATGCAGGAGGAAATGCTGGAGATTCCATCTCTTTCCTTCGAGACGGCCATCATCCTCGCGCAGCAAGGCGACCTCAAGGCGATGCAGGTTTTGCGCGAGCGTCTTGCTCAGAAATACGACGCGTACGAGGAAGTCCTCTTTCACCGCGCCGAAGCGACCGCCGCACTGATCGAGGCAGGCGACCGCACAAACATCGGCGAGTTCCAGGAATTGCTGCGTGCGGGAATCCCCAGTGTGAGTTTGCGCGTTTTGCAGTTGATTAGCCAACTGACTGTTAAATCGCTGTTGCCGGTGACCCAGCCCGCCATCGAAAGCGGCGATCCGGCAATCTCGCTGGCGGGTTGCCAAGCCGCGATCGCTCTGACCAACCCCGAGTACCGGACTCGCCTCAAGAAGGTGAATCCGTAGCCGGCAATGAATACGCTTAAAGTACGGGTTCGCGGACGCGTACAGGGCGTAGGGTTTCGTTTCGCCACCTACCGTGAGGCCGAGTTGCTCGGCCTCACGGGGTGGGTGCGCAATTGCTACGACGGGAGTGTGGAAGGGCTGTTTCAGGGACCGCGCGAAGCCCTCGGCCAAATGCTTGAGTGGTGCCGTGAAGGCCCGCGTTTCGCACGCGTGGAGTCGGTCGAACATGAGTGGGTGGATGACCCGCACGACTACCCGGGGTTTCTGATCCGGTAAGGGTCGCATCCCGGGCCGATTTGGGTGCCTGGTGGACGAGGTGGACGAGGTGGTCGAGGTGGACCGGGATGCCGTCGCGTCCGGGGCTATTACGGGCGCCTGAGAACCCAGATGATCTCGGTGCTGGCCCGCGTGAAGGGCCCGCAGTCAAAGTCTCCGAACGCGTCCTCCACCTCAAATCCGCACAGTGCGACCAGCAGTTCCAGTTCGCGGGGTGTGGCCCAGGCCCGCACCATCGGCAGTGTAACCGTCCTGACGATTCCGCCGCGCGTGTCCAATTCCTGAATGACGTGGTCCTCGCGCAGCAACTGGGTCCATTCATCGTAGGAGGACGCGCAGTAGTGCAGCAGGCCACCGTCTCCCTCTCCCCCCTCCTCCCGCGACACGAGCCGCATGGCACCGGATTGCGGTCCCAGAAATGGGGCGATGGCGGACGGCCGCGCGGCCCAGGTGGTGAAGATGAAGAGGCCCCCGGGTTTGAGGTGGCGCCAGATGGTCTCGAGGCACTGCCGTTGCTCCCAGGGGTCGAGCAGATGCATGAACGTGCGGTAGGGCATGGCAATGAAATCGTATTCGCACCCCAAGTCGAAGGACTTCATGTCCGCCTTTACGAGTTTTAGCCGGCCCGGCATGGATCCGGCAGCACGCTTCCGGGCGCGGCACCGGTCCAACATGGTTTTGCTGTCGTCCAGTCCGGTGACATCGACGCCGGACATCGCCATGGGGATGGCGATCCGGCCCGTGCCGCAGCCTACTTCCAGAGTTCTTCCACCAGCGCGGACGGCTTGCCCGACATAGAACTCGGCGTCCCCCGGAAGTCCGCGCTGGAGCAGGTCGTAGTACTCAGACCAGGCATCGTATGCAGCCACTGGAGTCCCTCAGCCGGCGCCTGGCCCCGCAGGGCCGGCGGTTGACGCGCATTCCTCCACATCGGGTACGTGCGCGCCGAGAAAAGAGAGCATCTCACAGAAGATGTCTCGGCGCTGGCGAGTGAAAATGTAGTCGAAGCCGTGACCGCGGTTCGGCAAGGCGATCAGGCCCGTAGGAATCCCCAATTCCTGGAGACGGCGGTGAAAACGCTCGGTTTGCTCGAAGTGAACGATGCGGTCGCTGCGTCCATGCACAAAGAATATCGGTTTGGCGGTCTTCCGGGCGTAGGTGATTGGAGAAGCCGCCTCCCAGGCGTGTTTCTCGGGCGCAAAACCCTCTCGCCCGCTGAACTCGTCCAGGAAACGCCGCGTGACGTCATTGAGTGGACCATAGGCAGGCAAGTCGCGGTAACAGGTCAAGTCGACTGCTCCATACAGGCTGACCGCCGCCAGAACATCCGAACGAGCACCGGGGTTCTCGGGACCTTCGAGGCCATCTTCCGGTCCGGTCACCGCGAGAAATGCGGCAAGATGTCCACCGGCGGAGGCCCCAAACGTGACAATCCGCTCGGGGTCCACGCGGAGTTCCCCGGCGTGGAGGCGCAACCAGCGAACGGCCGCCTTGCTGTCGTGCAGGCACTTCGGGAAGGCGTGGCTGGGCATGAGCCGGTAGTCGATGGTCATGACGACAAATCCGGCCCGGGCGAACTGGCGGCAGTACCAGGCCTGCTGGTAACGCGTGCCGAGCAGCCAGGCGCCTCCGTGGATCAGCACCATGCCGGGGCGCGCCGGACGGTCATCCGGGTCGGGAATATAGAGGGTCATACGAAGAGGCCGGCCCTCGGCATGGGCATATACGATGCCCCGGCGCGTGGTGTATTCATATGACTCAGGCTCGAAGTGCATGCGGACTCCTATGACCTTTGGCCCCACAATAGCGAAGAACCCGTGGCGGGCACAAGCCGGGCATGGGTCCATTGTAGGGCGGGCTTTCTTCCCGCCCTCTTTCCCTCCCGACTACGAACAGGCGAGCGCAATCGGGAGCGCGTACAAGCGTGCCACACCGCTGGGAGCGTTTCTGCTGACTTCTGAGCAAGCCAACGGTCCTCTCTCCCCCCCGTTAAGAAGGCGGGAATCAATCCCGCCCTACTTGTTGCGGACCGGCTCGCCCGGGTGTCCCTGGCGAGGCACAATGCGCCTACATCCGGTACGCAAAGACTTGGGGCGGAATCAAATGGCGACGTGTGGTGTTACCACGGGAAACTACCCCGCTTCGGTGGGCAAGCATTGTGTATAGACTGTCACTACGAACAGACAAGAATAGAAGGAGTCCGATGCATGGCTTACACACTTCCCCCGCTTCCCTATGATTTTGGCGCGCTGGAACCGCACATCGATGCGCGCACGATGGAGATTCACCATGGGAAGCACCATCAGGCGTACATCAACAACGTGAACGCGGCACTGGAAGGCACGGGCCTCGAGGGCAAGGCGGTTGAAGACCTGTTGAAGGATATCAACGCGGTACCGGAGGCGAAGCGTCAGGCCGTGATCAACAATGGCGGTGGCCATGCCAACCATTCGTTGTTCTGGCAGATCATGGGCCCAAATTGCGGCGGGGAGCCGACCGGCGCCCTCGCGAGTGCGATCGCGTCCGAGTTGGGCGGATTTGACAAGTTCAAGGAAGAGTTCACCAAGGCCGGTACAACGCGCTTTGGCAGCGGCTGGGCGTGGCTGGCCGTGGACGGCGGCGGCAAGCTGAAGGTGTTGAGCACGGCGAACCAGGATTCCCCGCTCATGCAGGGCCTGACACCCGTCCTTGGCATGGACGTGTGGGAGCACGCGTATTACCTGAACTACCAGAACCGTCGCCCGGATTACATCGCCGCGTTCTACAACGTGGTCAACTGGGCAAAGGTGGGCGAGTTTTACGCCGCGGCCAAGAAGTAACTCACGAGCCTCCAAGTACCTGAAGACCCAAATTTAGACCGGGTCGCAACACCGTTGCGGCCCGGTTTCCATTCTGTGTACTGACACAAGCACGCTCTCGCGTGGCCCATCGCGACGTAGCTGCTACCAAACAAAGAGCGTCGTCCACCGATTTCACGGATGACACCGATGAAGAAACGAGATGCAGAAGGGCGAACGGGCGTCTCTCCCGTAATTCGAGAATACCTTCACACAGAATAAGCGCCCCATAGTCCGCAGCCGCGTGGTCTTCAATTGCGCCTTTGACCTACTTCTCAAATTCCACTGCGCCATTGACAAAGGGACCGCGCATCCGTTGTGATTGCTCCGTTACCCGTTTGAGAAGGGTGGCGGTGGCGGTCTATCCCGTCGCCGGAGATTCACATAGGAGGTTTTGCGGATGGAATGTTCACGCCGCTCCTTTTTGCGGACGAGCGCATGCCTGATGGGGAGCTTACTGGGCCGTGGTGTCCTCGCTGAGCAAGCAGCAGACCGGCACCGTCCCAACATCGTGATCATCCTAGCCGACGACATGGGGTGGACGGGTCCGGCCTGTTTTGGAAGCGACCTCCACGAGACCCCGAACATCGATCGGCTGGCACGAGAAGGCGTTCGCTTCACGAGCGCGTATGCGGCGAGCCCCGTATGCACCCCCACCCGCGCTTCGATCATGACAGGGAAATCTCCCGCGCGGTTGAATATGACCATCTGGCACGAGGCCGCGGTCCAGCGCCTCCAAAGCAAGGGGGACAAACCGCTGGCCCCGCCCATCACGGAAACGTCTCTCGATCTCGAATACATCACCCTCGCGGAAGTGCTGCGTGATGCGGGTTATCAGACCGCGCATGTGGGCAAGTGGCACCTCGGCGATGCGGAGCACTACCCTGAAACACAGGGTTACGACGTGAATGTGGGCGGCACGCTCTGGGGAGCGCCGTACACGTATTGGTATCCCTACCATGGCGAGAGGGTCGCGGGAAATGGCGTTCGTGAACACCGCTATGTGCCGGGACTTGGCTTCGGCAAGGAAGGGGAGTATCTGACGGACAAGCTCACCGACGCGGCGCTCGATTTGCTTGGGCGTATGAAGGACAGACCCTTCTTCCTGTCGATGTGGTATCACAGTCCCCATACGCCCATCGAAGGCAAACCGGAGTTGGTCGAGTACTACCGCAAGAAGATCAAGGAAGGCATGACCCACAAGAACGCGAACTACGCGGCGATGGTGCATTCGCTGGACGAGAATGTCGGGCGCATTCTGAACAAGCTCGATGAACTCGGCGTGGCTGAAAACACGATGGTCGTGTTCCTCTCCGATAACGGCGGTTTCGATGAAGTGCGGAACGGCGAACAGGTCACGAACAATGTCCCGCTTCGTGCGGGGACGGGTACCCTCTACGAGGGCGGTATCCGTGTGCCCGCGATCATGAAATGGCCCGGGGTGACCCCGGCGAATGCCGTCTGCGATGAACCGGTTGTGTCGACCGACCTCTATCCCACTGTCCTGGATGCGCTCGGGGTAATGGCCGCGGACGCGGGATGCGGTGAGTTGGATGGTGTGTGTCTCCGGCCTGTTCTGGAGAATCCGGGGTCAAGTCTGGATCGGGATACGCTTTGTTTTCATTACCCCCACTATTACTTCAACACCGGCCCGGTCAGCGCCATCCGGCACAAGGACTGGAAACTTCTCGAGTACTACGAGGACGGACATCTTGAGTTGTACAACCTCAAGGATGACCTGGGAGAAACCAAGGACCTCGCAAAAGAAAAACCGGACATTGCGGCTGACCTGCACGAGCGGCTCAAGCAGTGGCGGGAAAAGGTGAACGCGCAGTTGCCGGAGAATAACACGTGAATGCCAGGTGGAGCAGCAGGTCGAGCCGGCTCGGTTTGCATGACGCGGTGCAATCCGCCGTGGCTTGAAGTGTGATGCCTGACCCAAAAGGAGGGCTTGCCATGAACACACGCACGTTTCAGAGGGGTGGTATCGTTGTTGTGTTGTCAACTGCGTTGTTGGTCTACTCCGGTTGCCCTGTGCCCGATGAGACCCTACACCTTGAAGATGACATCGTGGGTACCTGGACGCTTCATCAAGGGGGAACGATTACGTTCTTTGCGAATGGGACGTTCGAGACGAGTGAAGGTACGGAGGGTGCCTACCAGATCCTGGGCCGGTCCGTGGTGCTCGATCTGGACAGCGTCGAAGGCGAGTTGAACCAGGTCTTGACTTACCTGGGAACACTTGCGGATGGCCAGTTGCTCTTTTCGCAGGAAACACCGCTGGGCTTCACGCAGGTGGGGCCGTAACTGGCGAAGTCGCCCGGCGTGGAGGCCGGGCGCAACAAGGTGGAATGGCTCTGCCACTCTCTCACTGGCCGGATGATGAGAGTGTATAATGGTTGCGCTGGCCGCAGCGTGGTGGAAAGACAACGGGCTTTCTGCCCCCGGCGCCGTTCAGGAAGAACTCGACCGCATTCTCAGCCTCCTCGCAGTCCAGCCCGAACTCGGCGCCAAGGCCTAGCAGCCGGGCCTTTCCGCGGTGCGTCGCGTGTTGCTTTCCCGGATTCACTATTACGTTTACTACTGCGTCACCAAGGGGCGCTTCAAGTTCTCGCCTTTTGGCACTCCAGCCGAGGGCATGGCCCGGGCATTTGATCCAGTTCATGCCGGTGGGCTAATGAGCGGCGTGGTTTCGGCTCGGCGGCACAAGGATATGGATGATGGATGTTGGCAGCGAGTGGCTTCTTCTCTTGTGTGGAGGACTCTGTTTCACTTCTTTGGGCGGTCTGAAGCTGTACGGCCTCTGCAAGGGATACGAGGGCGGTCCCCACAAGCGGTTCTGGGAAAAGCTCCGTGCCGGAAGCTGCGCCGAAGAGCACTGCCGGCTACCCGCACGATGGCGCATCCCATTCTATCTCCTGTTAGATCTGTTCTTTCTGGGCTTTGGGCTCTATCTACTGTGGCGAGCTTCCACCATGGCGCTTTCCTGAAGCAAGATTGCTCAAACTGAAGGGAGCAGCAAGCAGGAACATGGGCAAAGCAGGCGCTACAAGGTGGCCGCGGCTCGTCTTGTTCCGGGTGTTTGCACTCGACGACTGCTACGTTGGTGAGGAGTGAAGACCATGGGCAGGATGCCCATGCCACCTCACATGCCACCTCACTGCGCGTGTTCGCTGTCATAGAATCGTGCGCTTTGAGAGTCCCCCTGCGCCGTGCAAGAATAGCACTCCTCATATCCGCGGTGGAAAGCTCAGAGGAGTGCTGGTTCCTGAATGCCGGACGACG
>JADLCA010000342.1 GCA_020847495.1 Candidatus Hydrogenedentota bacterium
AGCCGCTTCGGGGGACACACGCGGGTCAAAGGCTCCGCGAGTAGCCAGTATCTTTCGGGGTTGCTGATGGCCGCACCATACGCCACAGACGATGTCTCCATCGCCATCGATGGCGAACTGGTATCAAAACCGTATATCGATCTGACCCTTGCCATGATGGCCGAGCGCGGCGTAACGGCGACGCACTCCAATTACGAGGCGTTCCATTGCACGGCGGGTCAGCGGTACCGCCCAGGCGCGTACCCCATCGAGGCGGACGCATCGGGGGCCTCATACTTCCTCGCGGCGGCGGCGATCGCGGGCGGGCGCGTGCGGGTTCGCAATCTCACCAGCGCGTCGCACCAGGGCGACGCCCAGTTCGCGTACGTGCTCGAGAAAATGGGCTGTGAAGTGGAAGAAGGGCCCGATTGGATTGAAGTGCGGAGCGGCGGCGCCCTTCGCGGCATCGATGTCGATTTGAATGCCATGCCGGACATGGCACAGACACTTGCGGTAACGGCGCTCTTCGCTGAAGGCGAAACGCGCATCCGCAACGTGGCCAATCTCCGCATCAAGGAGACGGACCGCATCGCGGCCGCGGTTACGGAACTGCGCAAGCTGGGCGCGGAGGCGGAAGAGTTTGATGATGGTATGCGCATCCGCCCGGGTGCGCTTCGCGCCGCGTCAATCGATACGTACGATGATCACCGGATGGCCATGAGCTTTGCGATGGCGGGCCTGAGGATTCCGGGTGTCGTCATTCGCGATCCGGGTTGCGTCTCAAAAACCTTCCCCGATTTCTTCGAGCGGTTCAGCGCGCTGTAAGCACGGACTTCGCCATCTCACGATGCATGCGTTCGAGCAGTCCTTCGGGCCACAATTCCTGCTGTGGCGTAAAGATGCGATGGTTCGCCCCTTCGACCATCACGATATCCAAGTCACCGTCCTGAAACACGGGATCGGCATTCAGCAGCTCAACGGCTTCATTGAGCCGGAAATTGTCCAGTGTTCCCGCGAAGATATGCAGCTTTCCCCGCAGCCTTGGCGCCAGACCTTGCCAGTGCGCTCGCAGTTGTAGCGAGATGTCGTACTTCTTCCACGCCTCCGCCACCTGTCGATTGATTACGCCACTTTCCCAATCATAGAGGCGCATGGGAAAACCATCGGGTCCGCGAGGACTAAACACATTGTCGAAACTGGCCATCTGACCCGCGAATGGGCCTTTCTTAGCGTCGTCGCGCACGTAGTCGCGGAACGAGGTCACCCACGTAGTCCCTTCACGCATGAGCATGACCTCGTCGCCATGTGGATTAGTGAAAGCGTTGTCAAAGGCATAGATGTCCACGCCCGCGAACGAGCGGAAGTCAACCGGGTCCGGCGCTCCCGACCACGCACCGCCGAAGGTCTCGGAATGGGTGACCTGTAGCCACAGTGCCGACCACCCGCCTGAGGAATGCCCTGCGAGGAAGCGTCCCGAGGCGTCATCCACTCCCCCGTACTTCCGCTCAACCACCGGCAGCAACTCTTCCACAAATGCTTCGCCCCACGGCCCATTGTTCGCGGAGTCCGCGAACGCGTGATGCCCAAGGCCAAACTGGGCGTTCGGATATACGTAGATCATTCGTGGGTAATCACCGTCAGGATCATTCAACTTGGCGATAAGGTCCTCGCTGAAGCGAAACGCCCACAGGCGCCAGTTCTCGAATCCATGGATGAAGTAGCAGACGGGGAGTTGTTCGGACAGATCGTGATCGGGAGGCAGGATCACCTCCGCCTCCAAGTGCATGTCTCGCCTCCAGAAGCGGCTCAACAATTCCGAGCGCACGCGGAAGTGCCGCCGCTGCGCGGTATCCGGCGGGACGGGTTCTTGCGCCGCGTCCCATTCTTCGAGAGCACCGACGAGGACTTCGTGCGCGGATTCGGACCCAACATGTCCGCGACACCCGAAATGAAGAGGAAGGAGAACGGCTGCACACAGCAGAACGAGGTGGAGAAAGTTGCGGGGCGCTGAGGTCAATGCCTGCTCCCTCTCTCAGGAGCAAAGGCAGACCTGCTCTCTATGGAGCACTGCATTTGGATGATGCAAGGACGCTTCATTCGGATGGTTCCCCAATACTCAATGTGTGGTCAAGGCGGCGCAGGCAATCCCCGAACAGCAATGGATGCGGTGGTCACAAGAATCAAGAGCATCAGAATAAGGAGCAAGCATCCCATGAGACTCACATCGACTAAGTAGAGCGGCATGGCCGCGCCGGGCCGTTTTCGCCCCAACCACCACCAGGACATATGCCCTCTCCCGATTCTGCTTCAAGCTGCTACACACACGCGCGAAATGGCTACATAGCCAAACATATGATGGGTGTGTTCGAAGGCAGATATCAAGAAAAGTGCACCTCCCTTTCTTCGACATTACCCCCAATTCGTTTCGTGTGTTTCGTGCCTTTCGTGGTGAATCTCCGCGTCTTCATTCTTCTCAAGCCTGGCACCCGAGACGCTTAATCAATCGCTCATACCGCGCCCAAGGCAGCCTCACCTTCCCCATCTCGGCGTTGGTCTTAGCGGTGCCGTGGCAATCAGACCCGCCGGCGACGAGCAGTCCACGCTCCGCGGCCACCTGCAGATACGCGTCGGTCTGGCCCGCGGTATGCTTGCTGTGATACGCCTCGATGCCGTCGAAGGGATGCGCCAGCAGGCGGTTCAGTATGGCGTGCGTCGTGCCGATACCTGGATGGGCGAGGAAGGCGAGCCCACCCGCTCCATGGATGAGATCGATGGCCTTGTCGCACGTAAGCCGGGTCTTGGGCACATAGGCGCGCTTCCCTGCGCCGATGAAGCGGTTGAATGCGTCCTGCACGGTCTTCACGTGCCCCTGCGAGTGCAATTCGCGCGCGATGTGCATGCGGCCGATGGCGGCGCCGGGTCCCGCCTGCGCGGCCACGGAATCAAAGCCCACGGGCATCCCGAGCGCATTCAGACGTTCGAGGGTCTTTCGCGCGCGTGTTTCTCGGCTCTCCCGGAGGTGTAGCAGGGCGGCGGAGAGTTCGGGATCATCAAGCCGAATCCCGTAGCCAAGGATGTGGACCTCGTTCTTGCCGTAGCCCGCGCTGATTTCCACGGCCCGTACAAACCCGAGGCCAACGGCACGCGCGGCTTCCTCCCCCTCGCTCACGCCATCTGTCGTGTCATGATCCGTGATCGCGATGGCACTGAGCCCTGCGGCGACGGCGCGCTCAACCACCCGAGACGGCGAATCGGAGCCATCGGAGTAGTGTGTGTGCAGGTGGAGATCGGCGTAGCGTTCAGTGGGCATGCGATGTATCAATCAAGAGACAGGCGAGGGCGCCTGTCCCACACGCGCTTGCTTGACCTTGGTTTGTTCTTCCTTACTTTGGAGTCTTTGGTTTGCACAGGGCCTTCAAGAGTTCCACTCAGACGACCGTTCGGAGATAGACGTGTGGCATAGCCACGCCGCGGCGTGGCTGTGCTCTTTGTCTTCATCTGCGTGAATCTGCGCCATCTGCGGACACGTGTCTTCTTGCGTCGCTATTCTCTCTCTTCTCTGATGCGGTCGAGCACGCCGTTGATGAAGCGCGCCGAATCGTCCGCTCCGTACCGCTTGGCGACTTCGATGGCCTCATTGATGGCGACAGTCCTCGGCACATCCGGTCGGAACAGAATCTCAAAGAGCGCGACCCGCATCACATTCCGCTCCACACGGCCGACACGATCCGGAGACCACTTATCGAGGTTGGCGGCGATCAATTCATCCAATCGCGAACGATGCTCGATCACGCCTCCTATCAGGGTCTCCGCATAGTCCTTGACCCCCGGCCGCGACTGGTTCACGTGCCAGAAGTCCTCGATCGCGTCGTGCCAATTGTACTCGGTGAAATCGAGACCGAAGAGGAACTGCACAGCGCGTTCGCGGGCGCTGCGCCGCATTTTGGGACTGACTACACTCACAACTGCTCCAGAAGGTTGGCCATTTCGATGGCGGCCATGGCGGCGTCAAAACCCTTGTTGCCGGCCTTGGTGCCTGCGCGTTCCACAGCCTGCTCGATCGTGTCCGTGGTGAGCACGCCGAAGATCACCGGAATGCCGGCGTCGTAGGCCGCATGCGCCACACCCTTTGCCGCTTCGCCCGCCACATAGTCGAAGTGCGAGGTACTGCCGCGAATCACCGCGCCGAGCGCGATAAGCGCATCGTACTTGCCGGACTGGGCCATCTTTTTCGCAATGACCGGAATCTCATACGAGCCCGGTGTCCACACCACGGTGATTTCCTTCTCGTCGACGCCATGCCGGGTGAGCGCATCTATTGCGCCGCCCAGCAGTTTGGATGAGATGAACTCGTTGAAGCGGGACACGATGATCCCATACTTCTTTCCCTTCGAAACCAACTTCCCTTCAATTACCTTGGGCATGGAACGTATCTCCTTCCATCGGCCGCCTGTCCCCCGGCATCACGCCAGCAGGTGGCCCATTTTTTCCTTCTTCGTGCGGATGTACCGCTCATTGCGCGCATTGGGCTTGATGATCAAAGGCACGCGGTCGGTCACGATGAGACCGTGCGCCTCAAGGCCCACCCGCTTGCTGGGATTGTTCGTGATGAGCCGCATGCGCTTTACGCCGAGGTCATTCAGGATCTGCGCGCCAATACCGTATTCGCGCGGGTCGGGCAGAAATCCCAAATGCTCATTTGCCTCGACCGTGTCGAGTCCGCGGTCCTGCAACTCATACGCCTTGATCTTATTGACTAAGCCGATGCCCCGCCCTTCCTGGCGCATGTACAGTAGGATCCCCTTCCCTTCCTTGGCGATCATCCGCAGCGATGCCTGGAGCTGGTCCCCACAGTCGCACCGCTTCGAACCAAAGACGTCGCCGGTCAGGCACTCGGAGTGCACCCTCACGAGGATATCGTCTTCGGCCGTGAAATCGCCGTATACGAGGGCGAGATGGTGATACTCGTCAATCTCGGTTTCGTAAGCGTATAGCCTAAACTCGCCGTATTCCGTCGGCAAGGTCGTTTCCGCCACACGCTCGACCAGCTTCTCATGCCGCCGCCGGTACTCGATAATGCTCGCTACGCTGCAAATCTTGAGATTGTGCTTCTCTGCGAAGCGGGTCAGTTCCGGCAGACGCGCCATCGTGCCATCCGCGCTCATGACTTCGCACAACACGGCGGAGGGATTCATCCCCGCCAAGCGCGCGAGATCGAGCGAGCCTTCCGTCTGGCCTGCACGCACCAGCACGCCGCCTTCCCGCGCGCACAAGGTGTGGACGTGCCCCGGCTGCACGAGGTCTTTCGCGGTGGACTTGGGGTCCACGGCCACCCGGATGGTACGCGCGCGGTCGGCCGCGCTCACACCCGTCGAGACGCCTTCCGCCGCCTCAATGGGCGTGTAGAAGGCGGTTCCGAAGCGCGAACGGTTCTCCTTGGCGACGGGCTGGAGATTGAGATGGTCCATGCGGTCTTTCGACATCACCAGACAGACCAGTCCCCGGCCGTGGGTCACCATGAAATTGATGAGTTCGGGCGTGGCCTTTTCGGCGGCACACACCAGATCTCCCTCGTTCTACCGGTCCTCGTCATCCACCAGGATAATCATCCTGCCGGACCGAAGTTCCTCAAAGATCTCTTCTACTGGCGCAAACATGTCTTTCATTCCTCAGACGCTGGAGGCCTACGCAAACCCATGTTTCTTCAATTTCTCAAGCGTGAGGCCGCCGCGCGTCATTTGCTTCATATAGTGAAAAATGTGTTTCCCCAGCATGTCGGCTTCCATATTCACTGGGTCGCCCGCGCGTTTGCTGGAAAGCGTTGTCTTTTCAATGGTGGCGGGAATCACCGCGACTCCGAACGTATCGCCCATCGGCTCAACCACCGTAAGGCTGATACCATCCACCGCGACCGAGCCCTTCGGGACCAGGTAGCGCGCCACTTCGTTGGGCGCTTGGAAGCGCCACAAGGAGAACTCTCCCTGATTCTGAACCGAATGAACCCGTCCCACTCCGTCCACGTGTCCCTGGACAAAGTGCCCGCCCATGCGGCCACCGTAGGCCAGCGCGCGTTCCAGGTTGACCGCGTCTCCAGGGCGAAGGCTCCCCAACGTCGTACGCTCAAGGGTCTCCGGTGACATCTGCACAACAAACGAATCCGCGCCAAACGACACTACCGTGAGACAAACGCCGCTGACAGCGATGCTGTCGCCTTCCTGGACCCCCTGAAGGACGACCTTTGCCATGATCGTCATGTCAGACCCAGAGCGCCTGGAGACCGCGCCGACCTCTTCTATGATCCCCGTGAACATGAGAAGCCTAATCACCCTTCTCGCCAGGAATTGTTTGCATTACATATGCTTCAATGAGGATATCCTCACCGACCGGACGAGCCGTCATTCGCTCCAAGCGTATAACATCCGCCATACGAGCGGCTCCGTCGCCCTCGACGGCTGTAATGGCATGCTGTCCGCCGATGATCTTGGGAGCGACAAAGAACATCAGTTTGTCAACGATAGATGACTCAAAGGCCGACGCCAGAGTCGAGCCGCCGCCCTCAATCAGGACGGTGACGATGTCACGCGCGGCAAGCTCTTTCATGAGCAAGGTCAGGTCGAGTCCACCCTTGCCACTCGGGATGCGCAGGACCTCATCTGCCCCCTCGAACGTGCGGTCATCGGGGACCGCCACCCAGGTGGGAGCGCCGCTCTTGAGTTGAAAGACGCGCCGATCGGTGTCGAGATACTGGTCCGCGTCCACGATGACACGGACCGGGTCCTTGACATCGGACTCTTCGAGCCGGGTAGTGAGACTCGGGTCGTCCATCATGACAGTGCGGCTGCCGACCAGTATGGCGTCAACTTCGTTGCGCAGTTCGTGTACCAGTCGGCGGGAAGCCTCGCCGGTCACCCACTTGGAATCCCCGGTGCGCGTGGCGATCTTGCCGTCGAGCGACATCCCGCACTTGGCGATGACAAAGGGCATGCCCCGGGTCATGAACTTCACAAAGGCTTCGTTGAGGCGCCGGGCCTCTTCTTCCAGGATGCCCACGTCGACGCGGATGCCGGCCTGCCTGAGCGCGAAGATCCCTTCGCCGCAGACGCGCGGGTTTGGGTCGTGCATGGCGACCACAACTCGCTCGGGCTTGTGGTGAATGATGGTTTCGGTGCAGGGTGGCGTGCGGCCCTGGTAGCAGCAAGGCTCGAGGGAAACGTAGAGGGTCGCGCCTTGGATTTCTCCGCCGGCATCTCTTATCGCGTTGATTTCCGCGTGGGGTTGGCCGGCGCGCTCGTGGTAGCCTTCGCCGATCACACGGCCATCGCGCACGATGACACAGCCCACGGCGGGATTCGGGCTTGTCCGGCCCATGCCCTTCGCGGCAAGCTCCAGGGCGCGGCGCATGTGCGTCTCGTCGCTGGGCGAAGGCTTGAATGTTGTGGCGGTCTGTTCCGGCATAAAAATGGTCCCGATAGACGGAATTCACCTTCGGGACCTACTTACGTGCCGGGATGAAGGGGTGAACCCGATGGACGGATGCACTTCCCCCTCATGGCGGGCGCGTAACACCTTCTCCCATCCGGACTTTACCGTCGGCACCGGAATTTCACCGGTTCCTGCGCGTATTCGCGCTCGCGGGCTGTAACCGCCGGTCGGGAATTTCACCCTGCCCCGAAGGTGCTCGTCTAAACTGCTCTAACCATAATGGTACCAAGCGCGGAACGCGAAGTCAATGTGGCCACGGTGCAGGGCAATCGCACTTAAAACTGCGGACCAGCATGGAGGAGACCCATGTGGCCTAACGAGCCTCAGTACTCACAACCCGGACATCCCACTGGGAAGTGTCAGGCGAGTTTTCAGGCTACGGGTAGTGCGAAGAGGCTATCCGACTGCCGCGGAACGTAGCGGTCAACAGCCCGTCACTCTCCTGTGGCCTGAAAGGCCAAAGTACTCACAGCCCAGGGTTGGCCGACGCGTAGCGGAGGCCTACCCTGGGTATACAGATCGATTCTTCCTACCCTGTAGGGGTTGCATAGTCTTGCCGTCGCCAATCCCAAGCGAGCCGTTCACCAAATTGAACCGTGAGCTATGCATCCCCTACAGGGAACTCTCGTGCGACGTGCTGACCCCGGGTAGTCCCGCGTTCCGCGGGCCAACCCGGGGCTACAAGTATCTAGGCCCTTCAGGCCATTGCGGCGGCTCAACGCCGCCGACTCGCCAGTGAGCCTGGGGACCACCGCCAGAGCATGTCTCACCCAGGCTCCGTTCACTCTGGATCACAATCGACCTGCGGTAGCGCCCAAAGACAGGCGATACCCTCTGGACTTTGC
>JADLCA010000343.1 GCA_020847495.1 Candidatus Hydrogenedentota bacterium
CCGGCAAGCATTTCCATCCGGAGCTTGCGAAGGTATTCCTGGACGCCAAGGTCGGCGAGGCGGATTGACCGCCGTTTCTGCCGTACCGCATTCCGGAGCCAGGGGTGAGTAAATAGCTCCCAGAACAAGCATTTGCAGGGGAGAGAGAAGCGCCAAGGCTCTCGCTTGAGCACTGCCCTGAGCGTACGGAAGGTCCACACTCAATGGACGAGCCTCTTGAGAAGGTATTCCGTCTCCGCCGGCTGTTTTGCGTCATTGCGTGGATCTTTGTCTTGGTCACAATCGCAAAAGTTGGGCTCATCCTTCATCTGTCGTTAACCGAAGGACTTGCCGGGCATCCTTCAATGGTGGAGGTGTACGTTGGAACGGCCATCCCAACGCTCTTCCTCGTCTACCATTGGCGGATGAGGATTGATGCCGTAGGCGTTCATCGCCGCCGCTTTCTGCGTTGGCGGACGTATCGATGGGATGAGTTCAAGCAGAGGGGAGTGGCTCCAGCCAAGGATTACTCGGGATTCGTGTTCCCCAATCGCCGATGGGGCGAGACGAAGCTGTCGGCCGCCACGCTCTCCGATGAAGACGGCGAATACCTTCTCACGCGGTGCTTTGAGGCGTGGGAGGCGCCCACACAAATCGAAATACCTCCCGTTCTGGAAATCAACGACAAGGGTGATTCCTTCCCACACCGACTGCTGCATTTCGACGCCTCCGGGGTTACCGTCCGAAAACGAAAACGGTACACGCGATTTGCCTGGTCTGAGATTGCACCGATAGTATTTTACAGACACCGCGGGCAGACAGTCGGGTTCACCATGTGTGAGATTCCCATTCCGGGCGGAAGCGCCCGTCTCTCCGCCCGCACGTTGAAGGAGCAATTGCGAGGACCGGATCCACAGATCATCGCGGCGTTCCTCGAGCGTCATGTACCAGCGGACCGGATTCTGTACGTCCATCCCGGCCAGCCGGAATCCGTTGCTGAGGTCGAGGTTCTGATCGACCGTCTTCAGGCGAGGTATCGGGACGCATGCAGAAGCCGTCTGCCGTTTATAGGCCTCTCTCTCGGTGGCAGCGTCGCTTTGCTCCTCTACAGCATGTGGGTGTGCGGGCAGCCCTTTGATTGGATGCTGCATTCTGGCGTGATCTATCTCGGTGGCATGGGAGTAATCGTAGCGTTTGCCCTTCCCCGGCTCTTCCGGGGGCAGTTGGAGGACCTTCAAAGAAGGAGAGAGCAACTGCTCAATGAGTCGCCGCGTGTCGACGAGTCTGAGAAGCGGGTGTAAAGGTGGCGAGCTTTCCCAGGCTCAACTGCCGTTTTCAGGATAAACGATCTTACCGCCGGCGCAATCCTACATGGAGACAATCTCTTCGTCTGCGTGACCCCAGACTCGGGTAGCCGCTTCTTCGGGATGATCGATACGTGCCAGTCCCGCCATATGCTGGAGGAGGAGTCTCCCCATGGGCCGAACTTCCGGTTTCACGTTAGTCGAAGTGCTCGTCGTTATTGCGATTATCGCCATACTGGCGGGACTTATCCTGCCCGCGTTGGCTCGGGCGCGCGAACGTGCGCGCCTCACCCAATGCGCGTCCAACCTGAAGCAGATGGGGCAGGTCTTCCGGATATATGCCGATGAGCATCGGGGAGACTGGGTGCTGCGCATGGTGCCCTATCACTATCCCTACGACCCCGTGCAAATCTGCTGGTCCAGTTTCGATGGGGCGCTGCTATCCCCGGAATACCTGACCGACTACAACATCATCTTCTGCCCCTCTGACCCAGAGTACGGTTGGCTCCCGGAAGACCGCAGCCGCTTGTTCCGGCCCGTGGGCCCCGGCTGGGACTCGGACCCCTACGACAACCCCGTGAAAGGAATGACGGAATACCCGGCCCTTGCGGACTACAGCTACGTCTATTGGGGCTTCATGATCGAACCGCGTTACGTCAGCACGGCGGAGGACATGCTTACCGTGGGGACGAAGCTCGACAATCTGTCCACGGAAAGCGTCAACGCCGATACGCGGTACTTCGACCAGAAGGTGGTCCTGCCCAGCACGGGGACGGAGGTCACGCTCTACTACCTTCGCGAAGGCATCGCCCGATTCACCATCTCCGACATCAACAACCCTGCCGCAAATGCCCTCGGCGATTCCCAGGTGGCGGTCATGTGGGACACGGTCCGCACGGACAACGGCAGCCCGGTGTGGCATGAGGTCAATCATCTGCCGCTCGCCACGAATGTGCTGTTCATGGACGGCCACGTCGAATTGGCGCGATATCCGCAACCCGATGGCTCGGCCATGTTCATGGTCTCCAAAGCGGCGGCCACGGACGGAATCTACATCTTTCCCTGAACTTGAATGGGACACAGGCGAGGGTGCCTGTGCCACACGTCCATCTCCACTTCTTCAGTTGTTTGGAGTTCCTGAGCACTCGGGGCAATCCATAGTCCGGAAGAAAGGAAATGCGGACCACGGCATGGCAAGCGAGTGTGGCACAGGCGCCCTCGCCTGTGTCTTGTTGGGGGTCACTTGCCCAGTTCACCGGACGGATCGGACCGATCGGTCTGATCCGTCCGATTCTTCGTGTGCTTGCATCAGGTCCCTTGTCTGCGAGACGATGCGTGGGCACGTGAATCACTCAAACCGCGCGAGGATGACGACATGGCGGACAACACTCCTATCGAACGGCGGGCTTTCTTGCACGGTATTGCGGGGGCCGGCGCCCTGACTACCTATTCGCTGATGGTCAAGGCGGGCACGGCGGAGGCCCAGGCGTTGCCTGCGGCCGAGGTGGCCACGGACCGCTTCGGTCCAATTGCGCCGCGACCGGAATCACTGCAAACGTCCGCGGCGGAGCCGCACATGCTGCAGGTGGACCTGGCGTGTGATTTCCTTGTGGCCGGAGGGGGCATGGCGGGCGTCTGTGCGGCAATCGCCGCGGCGCGTCACGGCCTGCGCGTGGTGCTGGTTCAGGACCGCTCGCGTCTTGGGGGAAACGCCAGCAGCGAAGTGCGCATGCATGTCTGCGGGGCCGATTGCAGCGGCGGCCGGGCCGGTTGGCGCGAGGGCGGCATCATTGAAGAGCTGCGCCTCGAAAACGCCGCCCGTAATCCGCACTATGCCTTCCCGCTCTGGGATCTCCTGCTCTACGACAAGGTGATGTCCGAACCCAACATCACGTTGCTGCTGGACACCGCGGCGTTCGGCGCGGCGGTTCAGGACGGGAAGATCCAGGAAGTGCTCGCACGCTGTGACCGGACCGAACATATTTACCGCATTCGCGCGGCCTACTGTGCGGATTGCACGGGCGACTGCCGCTTGGGCCTCGAGGCGGGAGCGGAGTTTCGCACGGGTCACGAAGCCCGTGCGGAGTTCGGCGAATCCCTCGCCCCGGAGCAACCCGGCCCCGAGACGCTGGGCAGCAGCATCCTCTTCACCTCGAAGAACTACAACACGCCGATCCCCTTCACGCCGCCCGCGTGGGCGCGAAAGATCACGAAGGAACAACTGGAGTTCCGTGGCGTTCGTTCCTGGGAGTACGGGTATTGGTGGATTGAGTGGGGAGGCGCACTGGACCCCATCCGCGACAACGAGCGCATCCGTTTCGAGCTGCTCGCCATCGTGATGGGCGTGTGGGACTACATCAAGAACTCCGGCGAGCATCCGGATAGCGCCACGTGGGCGTTGGACTGGGTGGGCATGATTCCCGGCAAGCGCGGCAGCCGCCGCCTCGTGGGGCCGCATGTGCTGACGCAGGGCGATTGCGAAGGCGGCTGGCGCTCGTTCCACGACGGCGTATCGATCGGCGGATGGTCCTTCGACGATCACCCATCGGGCGGTTTCGACGCAACCAGCGAGAAACCCGCGCGGCAGGTGAAGATGAACGAGCCATACAACATCCCGCTGCGTTCCATGTTCTCCGCCAACATGCAAAACCTGTTCATGGCGGGGCGCAACATCAGCGCATCCTACGTGGCGTTCACCTCCACGCGGGTCATGGCCACCTGCGCTGCGATCGGCCAAGCCATCGGCACGGCGGCCGCCTTGTGCGTGAAGCGCGGCCTTACTCCGGCGGCGCTCGTGGCAGACCAGCCCGCGGTTTCCTGGCTGCGGCAAGTGCTCCTGCGGGACGACCAGACCATCCGCGACTGCGTCAACGAAGATCCCGGCGACCTCGCGCGCAGTGCCAAGGTGAGCGCGTCAGGTTTGCTGGAGGAAGCGCCTCCGGAGCATATCCTGAGCGGGGATACCCGCGACTTACCCAAGACCTGGGCCAACCGCTGGGCGGGGCCGATGACCGAGCAAGGTGCGTGGGTCGCGCTCACCTGGGATCAGCCGCAGGAGATCGGCCACGTACAGCTCACCTTTGACTCCGGGTTCGACCGCGCGTTGACGCTTTCCGAGCAGGCCTCCTACGTGTCGCACATGGTCAAGGGTCCGCAGCCCGAGACGGCCCGCGACTACACCCTCGCGTACCAGCCGGAGGAAGGCGGCGAATACCGGGAGTTGGCGCAAGTGACCGGGAATTTCCAGCGCATTCGCCGCCATACATTCGCGCCCGTGAAAGCGCGAAGCCTGCGCCTCTGGGTCCATGCCACGCACGGCGTCAACCTGGCGCTGGTCTATGAGATACGCTGCTACGCGGGTCCGCCATCCATCTGACGAGTCACTTGTCCAACGTGATAAAATGTGTCTGCTGTCCGTCCCAGCCCGAACACGGGCGCGGGGGCGGTGTCCAAAGGATTGTAGGCCGGAAAGGCGCTCTGCCGGGGCGCCGGAGCGACAGATACCGGTGGTTCTGCTGAAAGAGGCGCGCGGTCATTCCGACGCCGGGCTGGTCGACCAGTGCCGGAAAGGTGACTCGTCTGCCTTCGATGAAATCGTCCGCCGGTACAAGGACCGCGTATACAACGTCGTGTACCGGTTCCTCGGCAACCGCGACGATGCCCTGGACGTGAGCCAGGAGGTGTTCGTCCGTGCGTACCGCGGGATAGGCGAGTTTCGGGGAAACGCGCAGGTGTACACGTGGCTGTACAGCATCGCGGCCAATCTCTCGCGCAATCGCCTGCGCGACATGGGCCGCATGGGACGCAACCGGGGCACGTCGCTGGAGGCGCTCCAAGAGGAGGCCCCGGGTGCCGCGGGTCTCGCGGCGCACGCGCACACGACGCCGAGCGAAGAGGCCATCGGCAACGAGACGGCGGCGGTGCTTCAGCGTTGCCTCGGCGAGTTGCCGGAGCACTACAGGATGACCTTTATCCTCCGGACGGCGGAGGACTTGAGTTACGAAGAGATTGCGGACGTGATGGGGTGTCCCGTGGGCACGGTGAAGTCCCGGCTGAATCAGGCCAGGCAGATGCTTCGGGATCGCCTCAGGGAATGTGAAATCCTATGAAGGATGGGAGCAGGTCAGGGTAGTTCAATGGACCGCGATGAAATCAGAGAGCGTTTCTCGCCCCTGCTGGACGGCGAACTGAGTCCCGAGGAACGGGCTGAGGTTGAGGCCGCCCTGGCACAGGATGCCGAGTTGCTTCGCGAGTTGGACAGCCTCAAGCGGGTAGACGCGCTCTATGGGGCGCTGCCGCCGGTCCCTGCCCCGGAGGGCTTTGAAGAGCGCATTCATGCTTCGCTGCGGCCGAGCCGCCTTCAGTTTGGCAAGGCGCGCGTGCTGCGCCAAAGGATGTGGCCTATGCTGGCCGCCGCGGCAGTGTTTCTCGTCGTGGGCGGATATGTGCTGCTGCAGATGCAGGGCCCGGCCGCCAAGTTCGACATGGCGGCGTCCATGGCCCCCGCGGCGGACCGCGCGTATCCGGAGCTTGACGCAGCGCCGTCGCCTTCTGCTGCGCCCCGGGAAGCGGCGGGCTCATCCATGCAAGCCCAGGTTGCGGAGGAGGGTCAGCAGGAGCGCTTGGTTGGCAAGATGTCGCAGCGAGTGAGCCCGGCCGAGGCGGAACCACAAGCCGCGGACGCTGCGGCACCGGCGGAGATGGCGTCTCCTGCATCACCGCAAGCCTTGTCGGCACCGACTCCGGCGGGAACGAATGACTTTGACGACTTCGATTTTTCTCAGGGGTCCGCGGGGCAGAGCAGCGGACGCAGAGACGGGGGGGAAATCCGGTCAAGAGCTGCCGCGCGCGCACCAGCAAGTGCACCTGCCGCGCCGCCGGAACCACCCGCCGTTATGGCTGATGAAATGGGTAGTGCCGCCGCAAGCGTTAACGGTGCGATGTCCACGGAGTCCGCCGGTGTACCCGTTGAACTCCAGCCGGCCGTACCGGAAGAAGCCAAGCCCAAGGACGCCGCTGCTAACAGGACACTGGCTAAGGCGGAGCCTGCCGCACCCCCAGCGCCCGCGGCGGTCAGTTTAAGCGAACAGGCGAAGGAAGCCCCGCCCGCCTTTGGCAGCGCTTACACACCCGCGCCGCCCCCGCAGGCCGAACCTGAAGCGAGCGCCGTCGAATCGCGCACGGTTGCTCAACGCGTCTTCGAGCACGTGGACAAGCGCTGGATCGAGAAAGGGTATAAAGGCGAGAAACTGACCCCCATCGCGCGCGGTTCGAAGGAATGGAAGGCCCTGTCCACGAAGGCGCAGCCGCTTGACGATGTGCTGAAGCTGGAAGGCGCCGTGGTGCTGCGTGTGAAGGACACGTGGTACGAACTGCTACCGGAGAAATCAACTTCCCAGCCCGCAACCTCAGGGCGCTGATGCGCCGTTACCACCCAGCGTCCCGGAAGTCTCCTTCGTTTCCCCGTCTATCGTGAGCAACTGGCACTGCTCCCACTGGAATGCCGGGCCCTTTTCCGCCTGAATAAGCACCCGCTCCAACTGGATGCCGTCGGCAAGCGCGGCGCTGAATCCTTCCTTTGCCGTCATCTCCATATCCTGCATGAGGATTCTGCGCAGCGTCGCTTCGGGCAGGCCTTCCATGCGCGCGGCGTACCGCGCACCATCGACACGAATGTTATTGAATTGCAGATCGCGGAAGATGGGCGCTTTGCCCTCGGTGGTGCCCATCCAGGCGCTGTACGCGGTGGTCATTTGGATCGCCTCGCCCTGGATGTCCTTCATGTCGATGTTGTCGAACCAGAGCTTCTCCACCACGCCGCCGCGGCCGCGCGTCGACTTCAGGCGGATACCCAGCGCCGTGCCCTCATAGATGCAAGAGTGCACGTAGACGTTGCGGATATCGCCGCTCATGTCGCTGCCAAAGACCGCGCCGCCGTGCCCCTGCGCGGTGTGGTTATAGCGGATCACCACGTTCTCCGTGGGCTTGCCGACGCGCCAGCCATCTTCGTTCATACCGGACTTCATGCAGATGCAGTCATCGCCCGTGTTGAGGTCGCAATGCTCGATCAGTACGTTTCGGCACGAATCCACATTGATGCCGTCCGTGTTGGGTCCGCCCACGGTGAACACACGCAGTTTACGCACGATGACGCGATCGCAGTACACTAGGTCGATGGTCCAGAAAGGTCCCGGCTTCGCGATGGTGAAATCTTCCAGGAGCACGTTGCGGCAGTTGATGGGACTGATCATCTGCGGACGCAGACCGGCCTCCGGTGTGCCGTATACGCGCTCCTCCGGGGGCACGCCCTTGAGGATCTGCTCGTAATACATGCGCTTCGCGGTGTCTTCCTGGTACTCCGCCCACGGCCACCAGGATTCGCCATTACCATCGATGGTCCCGGGCCCCGTGATGGCGATGTTCTCACTATTGTTCGCGTAGATCAGCGGAGAGTAATTGATGCATTCAAACCCCGCCCAGCGGGTGAAGACCGTGGGGAGATAATCCTTGGGATCAATGGAGAAACGAAGGACCGCTCCCTCGGAGAGGTGGAGGTTGACGTTGCTCTTAAGCTGAATCGCCCCTGTGAGCCACTCCCCGGCGGGCACCAGCACCCTGCCTCCCCCGGCGGCGGTGCAGGCATCGATCGCCGTGTTAATCGCTTGCCGGCTGTTCGTGACGCCATCGCCCACAGCGCCGAATTCAGTGATGTTGAAAACCGCATCGGGAAACGCTGGCCTCGCCAGCTGCGGCATCTCGAACGGCGCTTTGATGGGCGCGATCGCCTCCGGGGCTTTCTCGGGCCCGACGAGTGCGCGCCAGTCCCGCGGCGCAGACGCATCCGTTTGCCCGAGGGCTTGCTGTGCTGAGATAGACAGGATCGCCATCAGTAATGCGATTCGCGTTTGATTACGTGACATAGCCGCCCCCTTCCCCAGGTAACTTCGAATGACCGGTCAATCTCTTTCGCGCGCCGCTTCCGCGAAGGCCAAGATATTCTCCCACGGTGTCTCCGGCTGGACCCTGTTTGACGGACACAGGATCGCGCGATTGTCCCGCGCGCAATTCTCTTTCGTTTCGCGAACCCACTGCTGGATTCCTTCTGGCGTACCGAAAGGGAAGAGCCGTTGTGCGCTGATCGTCGCGCAAAGGGTGATATCTTGGCCATAGCGCTCATGGATGGCCCTGAAATCCATACACTCGGGCTGAATGGGATGCAGGATATCGAAGCCCAGCTCGATAATGTCCGGCACGATCGCCTCGATGTTTCCGCAACTGTGCAGAAAGAACGCGGTATCGGGATACTGACTGCGCACGGCCTCGAGCACGTCGCGCCAGCGGGGCTTGATGAAGCGGCGCCACAAGTCGGGGTCAATCTGCATGCCCGTCTGCATTCCCGCATCATCGTAAAAACACAAGACATCAATGCCCGCCCCGGCGGATGCGAGCGCGAGTGACTTGGTATACTCCGCAACCTTGAACAACACCGCCTCGGCGAGCATCGCGTCGCCGAGGAGATCCATCAGGAAGTTCTCCATGCCGCGCAACCACCAGGACCATTCGTAAATGCTGCCCCCGTAGCCAAAGACGGGATAACCGCGTTCGTGATAGGCCTGGGCGGTCTCCCGCGCCGATCCTTGCTCAATGATGGGCACGGGAAGCCCTTCCACCTCTTTCGCGGTGGCCGCGTTCGCAAGGGGTGGAAACGTCTTCTCATAGGTCCCGCTCGCACCGCCCGCCCAATGCCCAATCCCCCACTCGTCGAAAGTCGTTCCCTGTGGTACCGTTCCATGCAGAGATGCGGCGTCGTCTCCCCCGAAGCGGGTCTGCAGGGAGACCGTCCGGAAATCGTAATCGAAGTACTCTTCGGGCTGGTGCGAACCGGTTTCTTTTTCAAAGCGTTCCAGGATCGGCGCGGTAAACCCCGGCACGCCTCCGACGTCCAGCGAGAATGGAATCCAGTCGCCGCGGCCTGTCCGAAGCAGACTTCGAAGATTCTCAACGCAAGACTTATTCAACGGGTCCCCCATTGCCGGCGCCGGCTAGAACGCGGCGCCCGCCTCCCGGTCTGCGAGCGCGCGCAGGAATTCCCACGAGTAGATGCCCGTGGTGTGGCCGTCGCTCCAGGCAAACGACACCGCGTAATTTCCCAACTCCTGAACGGATTCCACGGTGACATCAAAAGGAACTTGTGTATGGTCAAGGAGCTTCGCGCCGGTGTATTCATCCACGCAGACGGCGCAGGGGCAGGCGCAACGGACATCGTGAGCCGAGAGAATTGCCTGGTAGCCGTCGCTCCAGCGGACTTGGATCGCATTACCCGCCACGGTGACCTGTGGGCGTTCCTGCGCTTCGACGCGGCTCTTGCCGATAGCCCGGTGCACCTGCTCGGACATCTGCGTGAACCCGGCGATGTCCGCGCCCGCGTGTTTGCTGGAAAGGTCCGACACGCCGGGCATGATCGGGAGTTCCGCGAGCGTGGTAAGGCCGAACCGCTCCTGGAGGGAGCTGCGGCTTCGGCCGAAGGGGTAATGCACTGCGCCGCAGTCGTTGCACGTAAATGAGCACATGTTCTCGACCACACCCAGCACCGGCACGTTCACCTTTTCAAACATGAGAATGCCGCGCGCCACGTCCACGAGGGAAAGTGCCTGGGGCGTGGTCACGATGATGGCGCCATCGAGCGCGGCCAGCTGCACGATGGTGAGCTGGATATCGCCCGTGCCGGGAGGCATGTCGATGATAAGGTAGTCGAGCTTGCCCCAGTCGGTCTGGCGCAGAATCTGCGCGATGTAGTTCGACACAATGGGGCCGCGCAAGACCGCGGGGGACTCGCCGAGCAAAAAGCCCAGCGACATCAGTTTAAGGCCGTCGAGGTTCACGGGGGTGATCTTGTTTTGAAACATGGTGATGTGCGGATGGTAGATGCCGAACAGCGTGGGCATGGAGGGGCCGTACACGTCGGCATCCAGCAGGCCCACGGCCAGGCCGTCGCGCTGCATCGCGCGGGCCAGGTGGGCTGCGACGGTAGATTTGCCCACGCCGCCCTTGCACGAAGACACTGCGATGACGGCGTCGACGGTATCCAGTGTGTTGATATCAGCGCCGGGACGCGGCTTGCGTTCCATGGCGCCCATCGTCACATCGACCGACTCGACGCCCGGAAGACTCATCACTGCCTCCGTGCAACGTTGCCGGAAAGTCTCCTTGACCGGGCAGGCCGGCGTGGTCAATTCGACCGTGAAGCGGACATGGCTCCCGTCAATGACGAGGTTCTTGATGAATCCAAGGGACACGATATCCTTGCCCAGGTCCGGGTCCACAATGTGCCGCATGGAATCGAGTACATCTTTCTCCGTAATCATGCAATCCCCAATCTCGCCTTTGCGTCAAAGGAGGTCTGACCTTGACTCGCACCAGACCCCGCTGCTACTTTCGCCTATCATGAAACTCACGGTCTACGCCTACAAAAACTGCGGAACCTGCCGGAACGCGCTTAAGTTCCTCGATGAACATGGCATTCCGTACACCGTGGTTCCTATTCGTGAAACGCCGCCCTCACCGGACGAACTCCGGCGCATGCTCCAATATCAGGGCGGGGTGTTGCGGCGCCTGTTCAACACGTCCGGTCAGGATTATAGAGACTTAGGGCTCAAAGATCGCCTGTCCACCATGAGCGAAGACGAGGCCATCGCCCTGCTGGCCGCCCACGGCAATCTGGTAAAGCGCCCCTTCATACTGGGCGATGGGTTCGGCTTGCTCGGATTCGGAAAGGATGAATGGAGCGACAGACTGCTCTGACGCCCACACTTCAGCCCATCACAGGCTTCTGGAATTCCAACCCGCAGTACAGGCACTTCCAATGCTTCGACGACGACACACGGCCGCAACTCGGGCACTGCAGGGCCGTGTCGGACATTCTGCCGTCCTGAACGCCATCGCGGAGGTCGACCTCATTCGCCTTCGTTTCCAACTCGGCGTCGGTCAACTGCATTCGTTCGCGCAGCAGCTCCCATAGTGCCTGGTTCATGAGCTGCAGGCGGCCCACCTGGTGTTCGAGTTCACGGATTCTCTCCCTGCTGTTGTCACCGCTGCTGAGTGGGGTGACGTTTGCCGCTGGCATCCCGTTGGGGTCCCAGAAGGTGATCATGTCCAGTCCTCCTGCTCGCGTGCTGGTGAAGCGCGCCAAAGCCATTGTAGGATAGCACGCGCCCGCGAGACAAACCCCGGCGCGACACAAGTGAAAGGGCGGAATGACCGCTGACACGGACAGAAACGATGGAGAGGCGTTCCGGCGCAAGGCGCTCATCCTCGAAGCGCTCGATCGGCATCCTTATTGTCCCGCGTGGTGGCTGCCCAATGGCCACGCGCAAACCGTGTTTGCTACCCTCGTCCGCAGGGCCCCTGCAATCGTAGCACGACGGGAGCGTTGGGAAACGCCCGACGGCGACTTCATCGACCTCCATTTCCGGGACGGCGATCCGAAGCAGCCGACGGTGCTTATCCTGCACGGCCTGGAAGGAAGCGCGCAGTCCAAGTACGTGCTGGGGCTGCACCGCCTCTTTGCACAACTCGGGTGGACGAGTGTGGCACTGGAGTTCCGCGGCTGCGGCAGCGAGATGAACCGCGCGCCCCGCCTTTATCATTCCGGTGAGACCACAGACCTCGCGCATGTCGCGCGGCGACTAGCGGAGGACCGCAGGATCCTGTGTGCCGTGGGCATTTCACTCGGCGGCAATGTGCTCGCAAAGTGGCTCGGCGAAATGGGGGGTGCGGCCACGACATTGATCCGCGCAGCGGCCGTCGTATCCGCGCCATTCGACCTGACGATTTCGGGTCCGCATATCGACCAAGCTGTCGGCGGCGCCTATGCGCGGCACTTCCTCAAGAAGTTGATCGCCAAGGCCACAGAAAAGGAGCGGCAGTATCCGGGTGTCATCGATATCGAGCGGGCAAAACGCTGCCGTACCTTATACGAATTCGACGATTGCGCGACCGCAATGCTACATGGATTCTCGGGTGCCGACGAGTACTGGCGTACACAAGGCTGCGGCCAGTTCTTAAGCGGGATCCGCGTGCCCACCATGCTGCTGTCGTCCGCGGATGATCCCTTCAATCCGGCCGGGACCCTGCCTCGCGAGCAGGCCAGCGCGTCGCCGTACTTGATACCTCAATTCACGGAACGCGGCGGGCACGTATCCTTCGTGTACGGTGCCACACCCTTGACGTGCGGATACTGGGCCGAGGAACAAGTGGTGCGTTACTTTGAAGTCATACATCAATACCGGGATGTGGTGACGCCTGTCTTCCGCGATAACGCCGGAGAAGTGGGGGCGCGTTCATGACGGAACCAAAGATGCCTGGCTGGAAACAGCGCTTGGGCAAGAAGGTGATCGCGGCAGTTTTCCGCATAGTACGCAGGCCCATGGTGATTATTCAGTACGCATATGTGAACAAGCTGGACCGCGACAGCAATGAATTCACATTCATGAACTACGGCTATGTCCCGCTCGATCCGATGGAATCTGTCCCCGAGCTTTCGCCCGAGGAAGAGAAGGACCGATGCTCGATCCAACTCTACCATCGCCTTGTGCTACCCGCGCGTATCGAGGGCAAGGATGTCCTCGAGATCGGGTGCGGGCGCGGTGGCGGAGCGGCGTACATGGCGCGCCATTTGGCTCCCAAGTCCGTCACCGCCGTGGACGTGGTCAAGAGCAGCGTGAACTTCTGCCGCGGCTTCCATACGGTTCCCGGGTTGCGCTTTGACTTCGGAGACGCCGAGAATCTTCATTTCCCGGATGAGTCGTTTGATGTGGTGCTCAACGTCGAGTCTTCGCACTGCTATAACTCCCCGGACCGGTTCCTGGCAGGCGTGCGGCGCGTGCTGCGGCCGGGCGGGCTCTTTGCGTTTGCCGACTTCCGGATTGCGCCGGCACTTCCCATCTTGAGCGAACAAATCGGGTACTCGGGCATGGAGGTGATCGAGGAGGAGGACATTACGGCGAACATCCACGCGGCGCTTTCGCGCGACAGCGAGCGGCGGAGAGCATCTATCCTGAAATACGTGCCCGCCAGCCGCCAGCCCCAGTTCCTGGAGTTCGCCGGAGTCGAGGGTACGACTATCTTCGAGGGTTTCGGGACCGGCACCTTGGTTTACAAGCGCTACCTGCTGCGTAAACCCACTGCCGGATAGAGTCCGCCGTACTCACGCATCTCCATCCGATTCATCGAATGAATTCAGCCGTTCGCGGAATTCAGCCTCTTTGCCGCGGTCGGTAGGGTGGTAGTAGGTGCCGCGCGGAATGCCGTAGTCCTGCGCGACGTGGCCGCCTTCGTAGTCGTGCGCGTATTTGTAGCCTTCGCCACGCCCTAGCCGTTTGGCCCCGGGATAGTGCGCGTCCTGCAGGTGCTTGGGCACCGCGACCGTCTTGCCTTCGCGCACATCGCGGCGCGCTTCCCCGATGCCCACGACAGCAGCATTGCTCTTTGCCGCGCAGGCCACGTAGGTGGCGGCTTGCGCGAGGATGATTTGCGCCTCGGGCAGGCCGATGAACTCACAGGCTTGCCATGCGGATGTCGCAACCACAATCGCCATGGGGTCGGCGTTGCCCACATCTTCCGAGGCCGCGATGCAAATACGCCGCGCGATAAAGCGGGGGTCTTCGCCCGCCTCGAGCATGAGCGCCATCCAGTACAGGGCGGAATCGGGGTCGGTCCCGCGCATGCTCTTGATGAAGGCCGATGCGGCATCGTAGTGCTCGTCGCCAGTGCCATCGTAGTGGATCAACTTCTTCTGAATCGATTCCTGGGCGACGTCGATCGTGATATGCACCACGCCATCCTCGGGAGGGGTCGTCAACACGGCGATCTCGAGGGCGTTCAGCGCGCGGCGCGCGTCGCCCTCGGCATACGTGGCGATGTGGAGCAGGGCGTCCTCATCCGTCTCGACCTTCAGGTCGTCCCAGCCGCGGTCCGGATGCTGCAACGCGCGGTGCATCAGGCGAACGATGTGCTCCTCCGTGAGACGGCGCAGCTCGAACACCTGTGAACGCGACAGCAATGGCGACACCACGGAGAAGAAAGGGTTCTCCGTGGTCGCCCCGATCAACACGATGTTGCCGTTCTCGACATCGGGTCACAGGGCATCCTGCTGAGCTTTGTTGAACCGGTGGATTTCATCGACGAAGACGATTGTCTTCTTACCGTCGTGGATGCGGCGGACCTTTGCCGAATCGATCAGGGCACGCAACTCCTTTACGCCGGACGTGACCGCATTGAGGTTGTCGAAGGCCGATTGCGTGCGCATCGCGATGAGGCGCGCCAAGGCCGTTTTTCCGCAGCCGGGCGGGCCATACAGGATGAGCGATGTGATGCGGTCCGCCTCGATCGCGCGGCGCAGGATCTTGCCCGGCCCGAGGATGTGTTCCTGGCCCACGAGGTCATCCAGCTTGCGCGGGGCCACGCGCCGCGCCAGGGGGGCTTCCTTGCGCAAGCGTTCCGCGGCGGCATGTTTGAAAAGGTCTTCGGCCATGCCACCGATCCTACTGCAACGCGAAGACCCGCACAACCCGGCGAAACGCGCGTTTGCACCTGCGGGGAGCGGTGTATCACAATGGCGCTTCTTCAATGACTGAATAGCGCCCTCGCCCACATTCACGAAGACGCGCACCAACGGTCATCAAACGGGCTGAGGCTGACGGAAAGGAATGCACGAACATGGCGAAACCTGTCGCGCTCGCGGTCGCGGCTCATCCCGACGACATTGAACTGATGATGGGCGGCACCTTGCTTATGCTGGGAAAGGCGGGGTATGACCTTCACTACATGAACATCTGCAACGGGTCCATGGGCACGGACTCCATGACCCGGGAGACTGTCATCGCGCGGCGCACGGAAGAAGCGCGCGAGGCCGCCCACATGCTCGGCGCGACGTTCCACGAACCGATCGTGGACGACTTGGACCTCTATTACGATCGCGTGGCGCCGCGCAAGGTGTGCGCCGTGATCCGGGAGATTCGCCCGCGCATCCTGCTCGTGCAATCGCCGCAGGATTACATGGAGGACCACATGATCGCGTGCCGGGTCGCGGTGTCCGCGGCCTTCTTTCGCGGCATGGTCAATTACATCACGGATCCGCCGCGCGCGCCCGTCGCGGATGAGATTACTCTCTACCACGCGCTTCCCTGGGGACTGCGCGACCCGTTGCGGCGCGTTCTCCGTGCCGGGCAGTATGTGGATGTGTCATCGGTCTTGAGCGTCAAGCGCGAGGCCCTGGCGTGTCACAAGAGCCAGAAGGAATGGCTCGACGTAAGCCAGGGACTCGACAGCTACCTGCGCACCCGGGCAGAGAGGGCCGCGCTCGTGGGCCGCATGTCCGGGCGCTACACCCACGCGGAAGGCTGGCGCCGTCACCTGCACCTGGGCTATTGCGCAGAGCAGGCGGACCCGCTCAGCGAGGCGCTGCCGAAAGATTCGTTCGTGTGCCAGGAGTACGAAGACGAATTGAGTCGGGGATTGGCCGGGCCACAAAGCTGATGGCCTATCCGGCCATACTCTGGTACTGCCTCGCTCGCCGAGCGCGGCAGCACGAGACTATGGTGTTCCCAAGAGCACATGATCTGCCAACAACACTTCTTGCCCCATTCTAAGGCGCAAGGATCCAACGTATCGGGCATGCCATACGGCTTTCTATTGAGCGTATCGCTGTGCTGCCGCGCTCGGCGAGCGAGGCAGTACCAGAGGGGCCACCCCACGTATCTCTGCGATACGCCCAGAGTCTACGCCAACAGCGCGCCTTCCGTGCGAAGCAGTTCACGCTTCCATTCGAGGCCTGCGGCGTAGCCGGTCAGCGAGCCATCGGCGGCGAGAAAACGGTGGCAGGGAATCAGGATGGCCAGGGGATTCTGGCCGAGCGCGTGACCCACGGCGCGCGCGCTGCTCTTGCCCTTCCCCAGGCACTCGGCCAATGCGCCGTAGGTACTCGTGCTTCCCCACGGAACGCCGCGCGCTGCCGACCATACTTCGCGTTGGAACTCAGTGGCCGATTCGATATCAACAGGAACGGTGTCGAAAGTCTCCACCAATCCGGCGAAGTAGCGTTCCAATGCCGCGTGCAAGGCCCACACCCGCGAATCGTTCACCGAGGAGTGCAGCACGCTGCGCCGCTCCGCGCCGGTTTCCGCGTGAGGCAAATGCAGGTGCTGCAATCCACGCGGCGAGAACCACCCATAGATGGTCCCCATGCGGTGTTCATACTGGAAATTGGCGTGCAGGCTCATAGTTTCACCAGCGTGTGGACAGTAGCGCGGCGTGTGCGGCCCGGATATCAGGCTGAATACGCGACCTTGCCGTCGCAAATGGTGGCCTTCACGGCCCCGCGCAGCTTCATACCGGCAAAAGGCGTGTTCCGGCTCAAGGTGTAGAACGCCGAGGGGTCAACTGTCCATTCCGCCTTAGGATTGAACACGGTGACATCCGCAGGGCCGCCTTCGCATAGTGTACCCGCCTCAAGACCGAGAATGGACGCGGGCGCATGGGTCATCAGGGCGATGGCCCTCTCCATGGAGATGATGCCCGTTTCCACGAGCCCCGTGATCGTGAGGGCAAGCGACGTCTCAAGACCCACGATGCCGAAGGGGGCGTCCTGAAACTCGACTTCCTTCTCGGTCGGCGTGTGCGGCGCGTGGTCCGTGGCGATGCAATCGATGGTGCCATCCACGATTCCCGCTTTGATCGCGGCCACGTCAACCGCTTCGCGCAACGGCGGGTTCATCTTCGCATTTGTGCCAAAGCCTTCCACGGCGTCGTCCGTGAGGGTCCAGTAGTGGGGCGCCGTCTCGCAGGTCACGCGGACGCCCTTCGCCTTCGCGCGGCGGATGATGTCCACGCCTTCCGCGCTGGTCACATGCTGGATATGAATCTTCGCACCGGTCAGCGCCGCGAGGCGGATGTTGCGATCGATCATGATCTCTTCCATCGCCTTGGGGCAGCCCGGAATGCCAAGCCGCGTGGCGTTGTAGCCTTCGTTCATGGCGCCGCCCTCCATGAGGGTGGCATCTTCGCAATGCGCCATGTAGACGAGGCCGCACATGCCGGCGTATTCGAGCACGCGCCGCATGACCCAACTGCTCTGGATGTCGCGTCCATCGTCGGTGACCGCGACCGCGCCCACCGCCTTCAGCTCAGCCATCTCCGTCATCTCGACGCCTTGCATGCCCTTTGTGGCGCAGGCCGCGGGCCACACCTTGATACAGGCGGTTTCGCGCGCGCGGCGGTTCACGAACTCCACCATCCCCGCATTGTCAATGGTAGGACGCGTGTTGGCCATGGTGACCACGGAGGTGAATCCGCCGTGCGCCGCGGCGCGGCTGCCGGAGGCGATGGTCTCCTTGGACTCGAAACCGGGTTCGCGGAAATGCACGTGGATGTCGACCAACCCGGGGCAAACGATGTGCCCCGCCGCGTCGATGGTCTCGTCGCCCTTCAACCCTTTGCCGATCTTCGCGACGCGTCCATCCTCTATCAGAATATCCAAGGCTTCCGATATTCCGCGGGAAGGTTCGATAAGATGTCCGTTGACCACGGCGAGACTCATGAGTGGAAATGCTCCTTATACGCTACCAGGGACCACGCGCCGGCGCTCCGGCACGCTCACGCCGCGCGGCCGTTCACCAGCAGGTGCATGACCGCCATGCGCACGGCGACACCGTTTGACACCTGCTCCAGAATTACGCTGCGGGGGCCGTCGGCCACTTCGCTGGCCAGTTCGACATCGCGGTTGATGGGACCCGGATGCATGATCAACGCGTGCTCCGGCGCGGCCTTCAGCGATTCATTGTCTATGCGAAACAAGCGGATGTACTCGCGGA
>JADLCA010000344.1 GCA_020847495.1 Candidatus Hydrogenedentota bacterium
CCCTACGAGGAGAACGCGCAAACCCTCAACTTGCTTGAGAATCCCGCGAAGAAGTTCCTCCTACCTTTTTACTATGGGCTGGTGGACGGCGATGGCTCCGAGGCCACAACGGAGGACACCATGGCGTACGTCATGATGTTCGACCGGACCGAGCCCATCCGCTTCGCCCTGTGGAACTTCATCAGAAACGCGGCTGGAGAGGCCGATTCGCATTCGCCCGCATGGGATTGGCAATTCGTGATCCAGGAGCCTGTTCCTGGCAAGACCTACGGGTATCGCGCGCGCGTGCTGTATGTGCCATTCGCCAGCCCGGAAGCCATTCGCGCTGCCTATGAGGAGTGGGCGGCGTCGCTGCCGCCGTGGACTCCGTGAGCACCAGGATTACGCGCCGGATTGACTCGCAGTGTTTCGCGCACTACGATGGTAGCGGCATGCATGCCGGTGTCCATCAAATGAAAGGCCCAGGGTGAGAAACGCCCCCATGTTTCGGGTTCGCTCAATACAAAGTCTGCCGGCCAATTTCCCGGAATTCCTTGAAGAAATCGCAGAAGGACTCTCCGCACTTTATGGGCATCGAGCGGGCGCACATTACCGGCAGAACGCCGAAATGTCCATCCAGACGGCGATGAGACACCCGTCCGTGCAGTGCGCGGCGGTGTTTGCCGGGGACCGGGAGTGCCCCCGGCCTGACGCGGCCGCTATCCTGTTGGCAGTCACTCGCCATTCGGTTGCGCAGTTCTCACTGGTTCACGTGCTGGGACGGTTCACTGGCTTGGCACTGGAGAATCAGCTTATCACGCATATGGTTTCGACTCTTCGCGAGGGCGGGGTCAGCGGTATTGTGTGCGAATCGTTGCCCATGACGGATGTGGATCTGGACGGACCTTTCCGTGCCCTGGGATTCGGGCAAGTTGAAAGGCTGCTCATGGAGTGCCCCCTGCGCCCCGACGGTCTGGCCCGGCCCACATTGAAAGAGAGCGTGCCCCTGACCCCGGACGACCTTCCCGGGTTGGCGGACACTATCGTGGACGCCTATCGCGACCACCCGGGACGCTGGCTCCACTCCGAAGTGAGGCACGTGCCGAACGCACTTGCCTTTCTGCAGAGTGCGCTCCACGGCGGGTATGGGGCCACGCGAGCCTCGTTTTGCCGTGTGGTCCGCAGGGACGGCCGGGTTGTGGCAGGCCTCGCCGGCACGGAGATTGTTCCGGGGACAGGATTTGTCCTACAGGTGGCGGTCCGGCGCGCAAACCAGGGGCGGGGCCTGGGTACGCTCTTGATGAAGGAAGTGGCACAGTGTTTCTGCGAGAGCGGACTGGAACGCATCGCCTTGGGCGTGACCGCGGGCAATCCCGCGCGGCGCTTGTATGAACGTCTTGGATTCCGGCGTCTACGTACCGTCAACGCGTACGCCTGGTGGGACGCGGCCGGCGACATCGTTTCTTCCCAGGCGCGACTTGTCTAGTCAGTGCCAAATGTTCAATGACACGAGTGACCGATCATAAACGGGGAACGAACATGACGCTTATTCGAGTTGCAGCCGCGTTTGTGCTGCTAGCAGGCGCCGTCTTGGGTGCGCGGGAGGCCTCCTTTCCACCCGAGCTCGACCAACTGAACGCCCTCGTCGGCGATGAAGCGAAATTGGTGGACGCGGTGCGGCAGTTCGACGTGCTGCAGCAGGCCCTGATTGCATGGGACGCGGAGATCGCATCCGAGGCCGCCCGAGGCGGTGACACGGATGAGGTGCAGCGGCGCGAGGAAGCCGTCCGCGCGCGCGTGGAACTGCTGGGAAAGGCGTACGACGCGCTGCTGGCCCACTACCCCAGAAATGCCCGCGCTTTGAATTACTACGGGGAGTACCTGTGCGACCAAAAAGGCGAAATGGCGGGCGCCGTGAGCATGTGGAAGAAGGCCATCGCCGAGGACCCCAAACTCAGTCTCCCGCACAACAATCTCGGCATTTACTATACGCATGTGGGCGAGTACAGCCGCGGCCTGGCGTCGTACAACAAGGCGCTCGAGTTGGAGCCGGACAACGCCGATTTCAAGTTCAATCTCGCCCAAGTCTATCTCATCAACCGCCCCCAAGTGAAGGAAGAGTACAAGTGGGATGATGCGCGGCTGTACAAAGAGGCGATGAAGCTGTCCAAGGAGGCCGCGGACCTCCGGCCGACGGACTACGACCTGGCACAGGACTATGCCGTAAACTTCTTCGCGGCCACGCAGATGGGCGTCGAAGCAGACTGGAACAAAGCCGCCATCGCATGGCAAAACGCCCGCGCCCGCGCCACACAACTGGATCAAGTCTTCTACACGTGGCTGAACGAGGCCCGTACCCGGCTGTTTCAAGGCGAGAATCAGAAGGCGGCCGTATGCCTTCAGGAAGCCCTGAAGATGGACCCGAACAACGCGGTCGCCAAGCAGTTGCTGGAGAAGGCCAAGTCGGCACCAAAAGCCGGGTAAGGGCGTCGCGTGAGTCAAGTTGATACGGAAGAAGAGGCCCCGCCTGTTGAAGCGCCGCCGCCCAGGCGGCTCTCCAAAACACGACGTGCCTTCTACATTGTCTTTATAGCCCATGCCAGCGTCTTCATCTATTTCTTTGGATGGGTGGGGGTGCGGCCGTTCCAGGTGCCTTCCGGCTCCATGTTGCCTACGCTGCAGCCCGGCGATTTCCTCTTCGCCGTGCCTGTGGACAGCTACCGGCGCGGTGATATCGTGGTGCTGAGGGATCCGCTCATTACGGGCGGCTACCTCGTCAAACGTATTGTCGGCACCGGGGGCGACCGCATCAGCGTCGATAACGGTTACCTGTCCATCAACGGCGAGTATGCCTCGGAGCCCTACATCCGCGAGCCCATCGAATACCTCATGCCTCCGCATGAAGTTCCTCCCGGCGAGGTGCTCGTCCTGGGCGACAACAGGAACGAAAGCGATGACGCCAGCCGCTGGTTGATCAATCCGCGGACGGGCGAGGCCGTTGAGAGCCGTGATACGACAATTGACACGGTGGAAGGGGTGCCGTGGAAACGCACGGTGCCGGTCGACAGTATCGTCGGTAAGGTCGAGTATATCTATCTCCCCTTCAGCCGAATGGGCACCATAAAAGCCTTCCCATTGACCAACACTCGCGGCGACTAAACGAATTCGGGGTTTGACGGGATGGGCTTCAAATGGTGAGACCGCCTTGGCGCTCGCTTGCGAGACGAGAGGTCCTGCGTAACACGAGGGCCATGATCACCGTAAGCAGGGCCAGCCAGAACGGTCCGCCAAGAGGCACGCTCGAATTCGGGTCGGCGGCATCAGTTCCGTAGAGGAACTCGGTCAGATTCGAGGTTCCGTCGCCGTCGAAGTCGTCATTGCCGTTCACATCCGTGAGCGACACGATCCAGTCGTTGAGCGGGTCGCCGTCAACCTGCGCTGCGTGGATGATGCCCTGCTCGAAGTTGTCCCCAAGATCATCGCCATCGACGTTCTGCGTTTCGTTTGGGTTGTTCGGGAAGGCGTCCGTCGAGTCCGGCGTGCCGTCGTTGTCCGCGTCGCCGAGCCCCTTTCCCGTGAGTAACACCTCAAGGCTGGGCATTTCCGGATCATCGGAGAGGAGGCGGAAGGTGGCCCTCTTGTTTCCAGCACTGAGGGGGGAAAACTCGACCGGTACGGGAAGTTGCTGACCCGGGGCCAGCGCTTTCTTCTCGCCCGGGAACACGATCTGGAAATCCTGCACATCGCCCGATACCGGCATGATCCCCAGGACGGTGCGCGTGCCGTCCGTCGTAGGGCTGTTCTTGACGGTCAGGCTCTTCTCCTGGGTGCTGTTTACTGGGGTCTCGGAGAATTCGAGCGGGTCCGGGATTGAGCTGAGGCCGGAGGTGCCCGACCAGGTCAGGACCGTCAGCGAATGCGCGGGCAATGTCATCGCATATTGGGCGGAGAAGTCCGCGAGGAAGTTCTCCGTAAGCGTCACGTTGATCGCATCTTCATTTGTCGCGTTGATGTCGGCCGCGTTCATAGTTACTACGGAAGCGCCGCCTTCTGGCGCGGACGGTAGCGATAACTGCACGTCGTGGCCGTTGTTCACATCGAGGTTGAACAGGACCAACCCGTACTGCTGGTTGCCGCGATACGCGAAGGAGTGCAGCAGCGGGAAGATTGTGGCAACTTCGAGGCCGTTGGCGGGTTGCTGGGTGTATTCGGGGTCTTCTCCTTCATGGGCAGTCGTGATGAGGTTGCCGGCAATCGCGCGATTGACGGTCTCCATGCCCAGCCACGTGGGCCGTTTGCGCCCTGTGGACGCCACGTCACGCAGCATACCCCACAAGCGGACATAATCGGCCGCGCCATATCCGTACTTGAATGAATAGCCCAGGGCCGTGAAGGCGCACTGCGTGTTGATGCCGAGGTCGCGCTGGTAGGAAAGCATCGCGAGCGGCAACGCGAGCCCTGCGCCCAGACCCGCCACGAAGTTGTCGCGCACCGCATGCGGCGCGGGGCCGCCGGTCGTGTGGGTGTTGATCTCGTAGATGGCCAGATTAGTTCCCTTGCCGCCCGCCGCCAGGATGTCCCTGGTTTCGCTGACCACGCCGGTGCTGGCCGCGATGGCCTTCGCGAACATTGGATAGTACATGTCCTCGTTGGTTTGGAAGTCGTTGAGGATGCCGTAGTACGGCGCGACGGCCACCGAGGTGTGGTTGGAACTCGCCGCTTCGATCTCGGTCTGCCGGCCCGGCCATGCCGATTGGCCGCCGATGATCAGGTCGAGCTTCCCGGTGTTGAAGTAGGGGCTCGCCTTCATGATCCCGAAGCGGCCGCCCGCAATGGTCCCGAGCCGTTCACCGCCCAACGCCGATGCTCCGAAGAAGGGGTCCCCGCCCGACGCGCTGCCCCACATTTCATTTCCAAATTCCAGGTGGATCGAAGAGAACACCGTTGTCCACGGTTCCGTCTGCCCGAGACTGGCGCGCTTCTGCGCGTAGGGGTGGCCCGAACTTACTGGCGCGCAAAGATAGGCCGTGAGGTTGGTGAAGTCCTCCGGCGAGAATACCGGGGATATCACGTACCATGGCTCGGCGTTCACTTCCTTGCACAGGTGCAGGAACTCGTGCAGCGAGTAGCCGTACAAATCCGAGGCGCGCTGGTGCGGGCGGAAGCCAGTCAGCATGCGCGCGAACGGGACCGCCAGTTCGTTGTCCAACGACGCGCCGCACTGTGTGCGCCAGTCGCGTAACACCCCCGGACGCAGTTCTTTCAGACGCGCGACAAAGGTATCGGTGAACGCGGTGGGATTGGTCTGGCCGGTTTGCGCCAGGCTCACGTCGTCCAGCCACACTTCCCCACCTTCGTTGAGGATGCAGAAATTCAGCGCCAGCAGCGCGTGATCGTCCGTGGGACCGTACGGGCCCAGCTGGTCGGCGGTGTCCGGAATCGTGGCTTCGACCGCGTATTTCTCCCACTCGGTCGTCAGGCTAATCGTCGTCGTGAGGAATTCCGCTTCGCCTTCCCGGTAGAACCGCGCGCGGAGTTGGTCATTGCTGTGCCTGCCTTTGGCCCAGAACTCAAGCCGCCATTTGCCCTCTACCTTGAGCAACTTGCCCGCCGTCTGATCGCCGTCCCTCCAGTACGAGTCGAAGTAGGAGGTGTAGATCGGCTGCCAGGACGCCCCCGGAGAGACCGCGTGATACGACTGAACTCCAGGGCTGCCGGGCCTGACGGTACTGGTGTCCGCCTGCGCCGCGGGTGCGTGCGTGCCGAAGCTGCTCTGGAAGGTCTTGTGGGCAATGATGACGTCCCACGCATTGACACTCGGGACCTGAGGGTTCACGTACCAAACATAGTGATCGTCTTCATGGGTAAAGTTGACGATCTGGCCGCGATGCCCTTTCGATGGCCCGAAGACTACCTCGTACTGCGCTCCATCCCAGAAAGACGTGGGTTGGCCGATTCCGTAAGTGTCGTTGTTCCAGGATACCGACCAGAAGTCCTGGACCAAGCGCGACCCGGTGGAGGCCGGCGCCACGTGCCACATCATTCCGTATTCGCCTGCCTCGAAACCGGGGTTCGGGACAATGTTCTTCATGTATTGCGCGGCACCCCAGGTCTCCGGACCGCCGAGATTCACGCCCAGACGCTTGGCGTTTTCGAGGCGAATCGTGTCTTCAACCAGGATTGTGGTTACGGGCGCCGGCGTGGCGGCAGGCACAAGAAACAGTGCCGCTAGAAGCCCAAGTGACGCGAACGTGATGGTTGAATGACGCATGGTCGTGAGGTCGCACCGTCTTCAAATCGTTTTGAAAATCCCACTACTGCCCTGACGCCGGACCCGGTTCGGGCCGGCATTGGCTATTTCGAAAGCAATCAGCGGGCCAATGCTGGCATTATGCGGTGTTTATTTGATTTGCGGCGTTCGTTTCCGCTACCAATTAGCTCGTATATCCTGTAAGTCCAGGTGAGACATGGGGAGAGGAAATTGGTTGCGAGGTGCTGTATCTGCAGATGCGGGAGGCGGATCACGACATTGTGACGAGTTTCCGCGGCGGAAAATTGTCACCAAGCCACAAAATTGTGCGCCCCTTTTCGGGACTGACCCCGTCTTTCGCGTAGGCTTTGCGCGCCGAGATTCTTATCTCGGCCGCCGAGACTTATCTCTCTCGGCAGCGAAACACGGGGTCTGTTCCCTCACCCACCCCATGGCGGTTTAACAGCCGCTTCTGGGTCATCAGGGGATTAGAGGAAGGGCACCTGCGGACTGTCTGGTTGCGTGCGCAGACAAGGCGCGGCCGGGGAGATACACTCGGCTGGGGATTTGCGGTCGAAAACGGCGCGGGGTGCGTGTGACACACGCACCCCGCGAGTGAATTCGGATCTACTTGCGATTACATCATTCCGGGGCCGCGAGGAGCTGCGGGGGCCGGCTTCTCCGGCTTGGGAATGTCGGAAATAAGGCATTCAGTCGTGATGAAGACGCCCGCGACGCTGACGGCGTTGCGAATGGCTGCCGAAATCACTTTGGCAGGATCGATGATGCCTGCCTTGACCAAGTCTTCCATCTCGCCGGTCGCGGCATTAAGGCCGATGCCGCCCTTGGCCCTGAGGACATCCTGCACGACGACCGAGCCGTCGAAGCCCGCGTTGGATGCGATCTGAGCGAGCGGAGCGGCGAGGGCATGGCTGACGATGGCCGCGCCGGTGGCCTCGTCGCCTTCCAGCTTGAGGGCATCCACCTTGCTGCGCGTAGCCAGGAGCGCTACACCGCCGCCGGACACAAAACCTTCTTCGATGGCCGCACGTGTGGCGTTGAGGGCGTCGTCCGTGCGGGCCTTCTTCTCCTTCAACTCGATTTCGGTAGCCGCGCCCACCTTGATGACCGCCACGCCGCCCGCGAGCTTTGCAAGGCGTTCCTGCAGCTTCTCGCGGTCGTAGTCGGAGGTCGTGGTCTCGATGGCCTTGCGGATGGTCTCGCAGCGGCCCATGATGTCTTTCTTGCTGCCACCGCCCTCGACGATGGTCGTGTGATCCTTCGTCACTTCAACGCGCTTCGCGCGGCCAACATCCTTGAGGGTGATGTTCTCGAGCTTGGTGCCGAGGTCTTCCGAGATATACATGCCGCCGGTAAGGGTGGCGATGTCGCGCAAGATCTCCTTGCGGCGGTCGCCGAAGGCGGGGGCCTTCACGGCGGCCACGTTCAACGTGCCGCGCAGACGGTTCACCACGAGGGTGGCGAGGGCTTCGCCCTCGACATCTTCGGCGATGATCAGCAGGGGCTTGCCGCTCTGAGCGATGGACTGCAGGAGGGGGATGATGTCCTGCAACGCGCTGATCTTCTTCTCGTAGCAGAGGATGTAGCAGTCCTCGTAAGTGACGGTCATTGTTTCCGGATTCGTCACGAAGTACGGGGAAAGGAAGCCGCGGTCGAACTGCATGCCATCGACCACTTCCAGTTCGCTGTGGAGACCCTTACCCTCTTCGATCGTGACCACGCCGTCCTGTCCGACGGCCTCGATCGCGTCGGCAATCATCTTGCCAATCTCGGCGTCGCCGTTGGCGGAGATGGTGGCGACGTGGGTGATGTCTTCGCTGTTCCGTACCTTCTTGCTGGCGGATTTGATGGCGTCGAGGACGGCGTTAAGAGCCTTTTCCATCCCGCGCTTGAGGTACATCGGGTTGGCGCCAGCCGTCACATGCCGCATGCCTTCGTGCACGAGCGCCTGGGCCAACACTGTCGCCGTGGTGGTGCCATCGCCCGCCGTGTCCTGAGTCTTGCTGGCGGATTCGCGAACCATGCGCGCGCCCATATTCTCATAGGCGTCCTTGAGTTCGACCTCTTTGGCGACCGTCACACCATCCTTGGTGATGTTGGGAGCGCCGAAGGATTTCTCAATGACGACGTTCCGCCCGCGGGGGCCGAGGGTGGCTTTGACGGCATTTGCGAGGACATCGGCGCCGCGCAGGAGTGCCGTACGGGCTTCCTGGTCGAAGGCCATTTGTTTTGGCATGGCATCTATCTCCTTCAAATCGCTTGTGTTATCTGAGGACCTGCTTGCGCGCCCGGCGCGCCATGTTAGCACTCCACGCAATCGAGTGCTAACAGCTCGCTATGGTACCACAGCCCCAACCCGCTGTCAAGATTGACTTGCACGGACGAACAAGGACCACAAGGACTACAAGGACTACAAGGACTGGCGCTGGTGAACTTCCCGCGGCCACCCTGCTACACTCTGGGGATGCTGCTGGAAGACATCTCCAAGTCCTTGATTAAAGCGTTGAAGCCGCTACGCTTTGGCGCGCCGGTATCCCACGTATACTTGCCGCTGGACTACGCCTGGGCGCCGCACGCGCGCTATCTACAGCGCTTCAGCCAAGGTCAGAAGGAAGTCATTCTCGTGGGCATGAATCCCGGTCCTTTCGGCATGGCGCAAACCGGGGTGCCGTTTGGCGATGTGGCAATGGTCCGGGACTGGATGGGTATCGAGGAAGCGGTGGCGCGTCCCGAGCAGGAACATCCCAAGCGGCCCATCGAGGGCTTTGGATGTCAGCGGAGCGAGGTCAGCGGTTCACGCCTATGGGGCTGGGCGCGGGACTCCTTTGGCGCGCCAGCGCACTTCTTTGCCCGTTTCTTTGTCCACAACTATTGCCCGCTCTGCTTCATGGAGGCCAGCGGGCGCAACTTCACTCCGGACAAATTGCCGCGTGCGAAGCGCGATGTCGTAAATGCGGCCTGCGATGATGCCCTGCGCCGGCTCGTTGAGGCGCAGACGCCGCGGTACGTGCTCGGCGTGGGCGCGTTTGCCGAAGCGCGCATCCGCGAGGCTTTGGACGGCTCGGCGGTGGTCATCGGCCGGATTCCACACCCGAGTCCGGCGAGTCCCGCGGCCAACCGGGGCTGGGCGGAGGCGGCCGCGACAGCAATGCGCGGCTACGGAATTACCCTGTGACGACGTGGCACGGGGCTTGCACTTTTCTCCAGTGACCGCAGGGATGGCACACGAGGAGAAGACGTCATGGCGTTCCCAATTCTGGAAGGGGTTCAACTGCTGCACGCGGCCCGGGGCCTGCTTCATGAATTGAAGGGCATCGGTAAGTCGAATCCGTCAAATAAGGCTGTGACAATAGGTTCCAACGATTTCGCGTCCCTGCTGAAGGCGGCTCAGGCGGCCAGTTCCTCGGACAGCGCGACCAAGGAGACCACTGCGGCCTCTGGCCGCTTCACTAACCTGCCTACCAATCTCGCCGCGCGGCTGGAGGAAGAAATTGCCAAGTTCCGGGAAGAACTTACCGGCCTTTTTGAGCAACTTCCCATAGATAATCTTCCCGAATTGGTGCTCGGCACGGACTCCGAGGGCAATGTCACGGTCATGAATGACCACCCCGACAAAGAGCAGATCGACGCCCTGTTCAAGGCGCACCCCATGCTGAGCAATGCCTTCAGCCGCTTGGCCGTGAACGCCAGCCTGGTCCGGACCTATGCGGTGCAGTTCCCCTTCGCGGTGGGCTACCTGCGTGACCCGCAAGGGGCGGTGATGGATGTGGGTGCGTCCTTGTCGGGTGCCAACAGCCCGCAGAACTTCCGTCTGACCATCGGCCCCAGCGGCGTGCTCACGTCGTTCGAGGGATCTTCCACCACGGACGGTGAAACGGCCGCATAAACGGGCCGGAGACAGAGCAGTTCTGTCCACCGATTTCACCGATTGCACCGATTCAACAAAGAGATGAAGACAGGGGTACGGGCGTCTCGCC
>JADLCA010000345.1 GCA_020847495.1 Candidatus Hydrogenedentota bacterium
CGGTGCAGATCTTCGGAGGCGTCGAAACCTCGATGGAAGGCGCGGCGGCCGTCGCGGAGCAAGCGAACCCGGATTTCATCGATATCAATTGCGGGTGCTGGGTCAAGAAGGTCGCGCTTCGCGAGGCAGGCGCGGGCCTGCTGAAAGACCTCGGCAAGTTCGAAGCTATAGTGCGATCGGTCATCGCGGGCACGAAGCTGCCCGTCACCGTCAAAACACGCCTGGGCTGGGATGACAAGAACATCGTCATTCTTGACGTGGCGCGCATGCTTGAACAGAGCGGAGTTCAGGCCCTGAGCGTGCATTGCCGAACGCGTTCGCAGGGGCACAGTGGCGACGCCGACTGGTCGTGGCTGGAGAAGATCAAGGCTGTCGTGTCCATCCCTATCATCGGAAACGGCGATGTGACCGCACCGGAAGACGTGAAGAAGATGTTCGAGACTGGATGCGATGGCGTGATGATCGGGCGCGGCGCGATTCAGAATCCGTGGATCTTCCAGCAGTCGAAGCATTACCTGGCCACAGGGGAGCACCTGCCCTCCCCCACGCTCACGCAGCGTGTGGAAACGTGCGTGAAGCACCTGCGGCATAGCGTCGAATATAAAGGCGAGCGCAAAGGCGTGATCGAGTTTCGCAAGTACTATGCTGGCTACCTAAAGGGCCAGCCGGGCGTCTCCAAGTTGCGCCAGGAGCTGATGGGCCTGAACGAAATGGAACCGGTCATCGCGCGGCTGTGCCGTTACGTGGACGAGGCCGGAGAAACCGCGGATGTCGCATGAGGCGCGCGCAAGCGCGACGCGCTTCGCGAAGGGAATCGGACCGATTGGACGGATCGGACCGATCGGACGAGTGACTTCTCTATTGCCAATCACGTGGGGGTGCTTGCCATGCTCGATGGACTGAAAATCGATGTGCTTTCGGCCAACCTCGCGCTGGTGCGCGAGGGGCTCGTGCTCATGACGTGGGGCAACGCCAGCGCCATCGATCGCGCCAGCGGGCATGTGGTGATCAAGCCCAGTGGCGTCGCCTACGATGCCATGAAGGCCGAAGACATGGTCATCGTAGACCTCGAGGGCAGGAAGGTAGCAGGCTCGCTGAATGCTTCCGTCGACACGCCCACCCATCTGGCCCTTTACCGTGCATTTCCAGAGATCGGCGGTGTCGTGCACACCCACTCTCACTACGCCACGTGCTGGGCCCAGGCTTGCCGCTCCATTCCATGCTTCGGCACGACCCACGCCGATTATTTCCATGGTGACGTGCCCGTCACGGACAGCATGACGGCGACGGAAGCGCGGGAAGACTACGAGGCCAACATCGGCGAGGTGATCATCCGCTGCTTTCGCGACCGCGATCCCATGCGCTGCCCCGCAGTCCTCGTGGCGAATCATGCGCCTTTCACCTGGGGTAAGACCGTGGCCGCGGCCGTTGAGAACGCTTTTGTCCTTGAAGAGGTCGCCCGCATGGCCATGCACACCGTCGCGCTCTCGCCCGACCAGCCCGCCATTGAAGATCACCTCCTCGACAAACACGTCTTGCGCAAACACGGTAGCAGTGCCTACTATGGGCAAGGCGGGGTGTGAATCAACTACATGCTGCGATCACTGGGAACTCCCAGGTGGAAGACCAAGTCCTCGTTAGCTGGAGGCGATCGAACCCATGTGGAAGGGCGCGGCCGCCGCGGCAGTCTGTGTGCTGTGCGCAGGCGCCTTTGCCAAGGCGCGGTATACGAAACAGCGGCAAGCGCTTCACGATATCCTTTCGGGTACCCGCGTCGTGGAGTAGAGTCTTTGTCGGAGGGGGCCACAGTGCGATTACCCCTTCCATGGTGTTCTATATCCAAATCGCGATGATGGAACGCGCATTCCTAGTGGCCCGCAAGCGAACACGGCCTGTCCAAACGCACATAGAACTCTCTTCTGAGTCCCGTAGGGACGCCAGATGATAGCCCAGGGTTTCAACCCTGGGACAACCCGCCCTCCCCATCCATCAAGTCCCGTAGGGACGGCAGAGCCCACCATACGCCCAAGTCCATTTCGGATCTTTCGCGACATCACGTTGGAGCTCCATGCGTTACCAACGGCACGGACACTCTGTCGTCCCTCCGGGACTTTTTTGTTTCGGCTACCGGACCCAGGATTGAAATCCTGGGCTATTCTCGGTTGTCCCTGCGGGACACGGGAGTAAGTACGCGTGTGATTCGAGGGAGCATGCCCCCTGTCGACTCGCGCTGCTCCGGCCTGAAATCACATGGTCATGGTTGAACATACGAGGCCCAAGAAACGCGGCTACAAACCACGTCTAGGAAGAGGCTGAAGAGGGCAGAAGAAGCCATGGGGGATGTCAGGCCCGTGCCCGGACATCCCCACATCTTCGTGAATCTTATCACCGCCGCGCGTCTTCTACGCGCCGACTTCCTCCACCTTGGGGATCGCGTCTTCGGCGCGGCGCAAGGCTTCTTCATCCAGATCGAAGTCCACGAGCTTGCCGCCGAGATACGAATCGTAAGACGACATGTCAAAGTGGCCGTGGCCGCTGAGATTGAAGAGGATCGTCTTGGATTCGCCGGAGGCCTTGCACTTGAGCGCTTCGTCCACGGCGGTGCGGATCGCGTGGCCGGACTCGGGCGCAGGGACGATGCCTTCGCACTTCGCGAAGAGCATGGAGGCCTCGAACACCGGATTCTGGTGGACGGCCACCGCGCGGATGGTTCCCTCGCGCGTGAGGTGCGCGACCTGCTGCGCGACGCCGTGGTAACGCAGGCCCCCCGCGTGAATTCCGGGCGGGATGAAGTTGTGGCCCAGCGTGTACTGTTTCAAGAGCGGCGTGAGCATGGCGGTGTCGCCGAAGTCATACGCGTACAGCCCGCGGGTGAGAGTCGGGCACGCCGCCGGCTCCACCGCGATGACATCAATGTTCTTGCCCTTCTTCAATTTGTCCTGCACGTAGGGGAAGGCAATGCCCGCGAAGTTCGACCCACCGCCGCAGCAGCCGATCACGACGTCCGGGTAGGCCTCGGCGCTCTCCATCTGCATCTTCGCTTCGAGGCCGATGATGGTCTGGTGCAGCAACACGTGATTGAGCACGCTGCCCAGGCTATACTTGATGGTGCCTCCGCTCTTAGCCGCGACCTCAACCGCCTCGGAAATCGCCATGCCCAAGCTGCCCGTCGTGTTCGGGTCTTCTTTGAGAAAGGCGCGTCCCGCTTCCGTCGTGGTGCTGGGACTAGGATAGATCACGCCGCCATACGTCTGAATGAAACTGCGCCGGTAGGGCTTCTGATCGTAGCTGACCCGCACCATGTAGACCGTGCACTTCAGTCCGAACATGCTGCACGCGATCGACAGGGCCGTGCCCCACTGGCCCGCGCCGGTCTCGGTCGAGATTTCCTTGATGCCTTCGGCCTTGTTGTAATAGACCTGCGCGGTCGAGGTGTTGATCTTGTGGCTACCCGACGGGCTCACGGCCTCATTCTTGTAGAAGATCTTCGCGGGGGTATCGAGCGCCTTTTCAAGCCGGTAGGCGCGGCGCAACGGCGTGGGACGCCAGAGCTTGTAAATGTCCATCACCTCGCCGGGGATCGAGATGGCCGGCTGGCTCGACATTTCCTGCTCGATCAGCGCCATCGGGAAAATGGCCGCGAGATCTTCAGGGTTGAGCGGCTTGTGCGTCGCGGGATGCAGTGGCGGCGCCATCGGCGTCTTCAGATCCGGGATGATGTTGTACCAATGGTCGGGCATACGGCTCCCGTCCAGCATGAAGGAGTACTGCTGCATAGTTGGTTCTCCGCGTCGGATGAATGGGGCCATCCGCGATGCCCGGCAATTGGACCTTCGGCCCGTCTGCCCCCCCAATGTCTCAGGCGGCTTGCGCCGTTACTGCCCTATCATACACAATTCGGCACGCGCCATGAAACTTTCACTGCACACATGGGTAGGAGGCGATGGACACCCCCGTTCACAAGCGATTCCGGTGGCCTAGGCTCTTCATCAGATTTGCGGTTGCGGGGCTTGCAGGATACGCGGGACTAATACTCGTGCTCTATTTCCTACAAACAGCCATGATTTTCCCCCGCGGCGGGTCAGTCTGGCGCACTCCAGCAGACCCCGCCTATCGGTGGGCCTACGAGGACGTCACCCTTGACGTGTGGAACGAGAGCACCTGCGGCTGGTACGTGCCCGTGGAGAACGCGCGCGGGACGCTGCTCTTCTGCCATGCCAATGCCGGCACCATGGCGGACCGGCTCGAGTCCATGGCCGTATTCCGCGACCTTGGGTTCAACTGTTTTATTTTCGATTATGGCGGTTACGGCAACAGCAGCGGAAGTCCTTCTGAAGATCGCTGCAATGCCGATGCCTTGGCGGCCTGGACGCATCTTACCTCCACAAAGGGCGAGAAAGCGGATCGTATCGTGATCTTCGGGCGCTCGTTGGGCGGTGGTATTGCGACGAACCTGGCGTGGGAAGTAAGGAGCACTCCGCCGGCCGCGCTCATCCTGGAAAGTACCTTTGAAAGTGTCGTGAAGATGGGACAAGAGATCTTCCTCTTTGTCCCCGTGCGCTGGTTCATTCGCGACCGCTTCGATAGCGCGGCGAAGATAGGCGAAGTCAACACACCCGTTCTCATTATCCATAGCCCTGATGATGAGATTATTCCGTATCATCATGGAAAGCGGCTATTTGAATTGGCGCGGGAGCCGAAGACCTTCCTCGATATTCGTGGAGACCACAACGCCGGATGGTATGATTCCGGCTTGGTTTACACGGAAGGGCTGGCGCAATTCCTCGATCCGCTCGTGCCCCGCGCCGGGCTAGACCAATGACGTACAGCTTCTGTGGAGACTTTCAGGAGGAAGCCATATGAAACGCCGCGATTTTCTGAAGGCGAGCAGCCTGGCGGCCCTGGCCGCGGCCGGCCTGGGCGTAAGTGGAATTGCGCAATCCCAATCCGCGAGGCCACCGAACATAGTGCTCATCGTGGCCGACGACCTGGGATACGGCCACCTGGGCTGTTATGGCCAGCAGAACATCCGGACCCCGAACATCGACCGGGTCGCGGCGGAAGGCATGCGCTTCACCCAGGCCTACTCCGGCGCGCCGCTTTGCGCGCCGTCCCGTTGCGTGCTGATGACCGGCCTCCACGGCGGACACGCGGCCGTGCGCGGTAACTCAGGCGGCATCGCGCTGCCAGAATCCTACGTGACCGTGGCTGAAGTCCTCAGAAGCGCGGGGTATACCACCGGTCTCTTCGGGAAATGGGGTCTGGGGGATGCTCAAACAGAAGGAGTGCCGCACCGCCAGGGCTTCGACGAGTTCTTCGGCTATCTGCATCAGCGGCATGCCCAGTTCTACTACACGGACTACCTCTGGCATAACGACGAGCGGTATCCCCTGCCCGGCAACATGGACGGGATGCGGACGCAGTACTCTCAAGACGTCATTCTCGACAAAGCACTTGAGTTCATTCGTGCAAACCGGGAACGCCCCTTCTTCTGTTTCCTGCCCGTGACCATCCCGCACCACGAGTGGACAGTTCCCGAGGAATCGCTCCGGGAGTATACGGGCACGTTCGAGGAGAAGCCTCACCAGTTTCGCTGGCGCGAAGGCTATGCCCTGCCTAAGGAGCCCAAGGCCAATATGGCCGCGATGATCACCCACATGGACAAAGGTGTGGGCCGTGTCATGGACCTGCTCAAGGAACTCGGCCTCGACGAGGACACGCTCGTGGGCTTCAGCTCAGATAACGGCGCCGATCGATACTCGCTTGCTGAACCGGAGTTCTTCAAGGCAAATGGCAGCCTTCGAGAGTATAAGGGCACGCTGTACGAGGGAGGCATACGCGTACCGGCGATTGCGCGCTGGCCGGGACACATCACGGTGTCGGAAAGCGATTTCGCGTGGACCTTCTGCGATATTCTGCCGACTCTTGCGGAGTTGGCGGGCGCAGGGAGCGCGTTGCCCGAGGCCCTGGATGGATTCTCCATTCTTCCCACGCTATTGGGCTCGGATGCCGCTGGTCATCCGCAAGAGGAACATGAAGTCATGTACTGGGAGATGTGGGGACCCAAGGTTCAGAGTGCCGTGCGCGCGGGGAAGTGGAAGGCAATAGCGCCCGGCCTGGATGCGCCGCTTGAACTCTACGATCTCGATAGCGACCCCGGCGAGATACGCAACTTGGCCGCAGACCAGCCCGAAGTTGCGGAGCGACTGCGCGCGCTTATGGCCGCACAGCACCAAGACCCGCCGCCACAGACCGAACCCGAAGCCCCCGACGGCAGACAGTATCGCTGAGGGAATCGGACGTATTGGACGGATCGGACCGATCGGACTGGCTTGTGCAAAAGCCGCGCCCGCCACGCTCCGCCAAACCACCACGCCCTGCCAAGCCGCCGCGCCCGGTCTAACCGCTACGCCTCGCCGAGCCGCTCACGCGGACCGATCGGTCCGATCCGTCCAATCCGTCGGATTGACTTCCCCCCCGCCGCTGCCCTAGCCTGTCCGCAACGGCGAAAGGGGGTACTGGTACATGATCAAAGTGGTCGGCCTCCCTCGGACGATTTCGGAAACGTAAGCTTCTTAACGAAGAACATCCACCCATGCCCATTCCCGAAGATGAAATAGAGATCACTTTCTTCAAGAGCAGCGGTCCCGGGGGACAGAAGAAGAATGTCACCGAGTCCGCGGTGCGGGTGCGTCATGTACGGACGGGTTTGATCGTGGTGGCGACGGCGTCGCGGTCGCAGCACCGGAACAAGGCCGAGGCGTTGGCCGAGTTGGAGCGGCGCCTTGCCGCGCGGCGTCGCAAGCCCAAGCGGCGCGTGGCCACGAAGCCCAGTCGCGCATCGCAGGCCCGGCGGGTCGAGGAGACGAAGAAAGACGGGCAAAAGAAGGCCCTTCGGCGCGCTCCGAGGGATGAATAAAGAGCACAGCCGAGGCGACTGTGCCACACGTCCACCTCCAACTGGACACCCTTCTGCAATTCATGAAGTCTTGGGGCAAGCCAAACCACAACCAGGAACCGACAAGGGCCCATGCAGGGCAAGCGTGTGTGGCATAGCCGCCCTCGGCTGTGCTCTTGCGTGGCCAAGGCCGACGCAAATCAGTCGCCGCCACAACCCAGTCGCCGCCCATTGGGTTCACCCCCGCCAACATGCTAGGATTCCTCCCGTCGCGCTGCGCCCCGTTCACGCAAGGTGCACGGCCTTCTGCGTCACTCAACCTGGAGACCTCTCATGCATATGCACCGTTTGTTAGGCATTGTCTTGGTGGCCGCGGTTCTCCTTGCGGGCTGCGCCACTACTGACTCCAGCAGGCCCACCTCGCTGCAGACGGCGCAGTCGCCGGTTTGGTCCGCGAAGGCGATGCCGGACGAGATGATCGTGTCGGTGTCCCCCGCGGGCAAGACTCTGCGCCTCGCGGGCTCGGCGGGCATCCTGCTGGGCACCGGCACGGACGCCGTCGTCAACGCGAAGTTCCGTGGCCCGATTCGCGAGGCGCTCAAGGACTACAACGCGGCGGAAGTCTTCGCGGGCATCATCGAGTCGCACTTGAAAGTGGGCGCGAAGAAAGAAATCCCGCGCGTGGCGCCGCTCCGCAGTTCCGCGGGCACGAACTCGCGCCAGGATGCGGTCGAAGCGCGTTACGCCAGCCTTTCCAAGGATGGGCATGACATGCTCCTCGATGTGGTGATGACCTTCGGCATCTATGGATCTGACGGGACGCTTGCCACGAAACTCGATGGCAAGCTGGTCTTGCTGCCAGAGGGCAAGAACTTGTGGGACGATGTGCTGATCGTCACGAATGAGCCGGCCCTGGCAAACGCCAAGCTCGGCAATCCCACCAAGCGTGGTGGATACAACATCACGAATCCCGAATTCTCCGTCGATGAGGAAAAGGTCTCGCGCTGGACCGCCGACGGCGGCGCAATTCTCAGAGAGCGTTTTGAGAAGGCTGCCAACGATGCGGCGTCGGCGCTGATGTGCGCGCTGGGCCTCGAAGATAACGCGGCGGGACACTTTGCCCTTGGCGAGCTGGCGATGAATCGCAAGGATTTTGATGAGGCCGCGCAGCATTTCAAGCGCGCTGTTGAACTTGATCCTACCAACGTCGCCATCCGCAACAGCTATTCGGTAAACCTGGCGCATAACGATCAGGTGGATGATGCCATTGCCATCGCGCGGGCGATCACGGAAACGGCACCCGACTACGGCCCCGCTTGGTTTAACCTCGCGTATTGGTATGCCAAGGAGAAGAAGGATGCCGCTTCGGCGCAGGTTGCATATGAGAAGGCCCGCGCCTTGGGCATGCCCGAAGACGGCTCGATAGAGAAAGCGATCAGGAAGAGCAAGTAGGGCCAAGCGCGGGCTGTGGCGAAGAACATCCCCCTCGGCCCTGCGGGCCTACCCCCTTCAAAGGGGGACCCGCTGCACATGCCCTTCGGGCCGCGCGGTCTTCGCGCCAAGAGTCCACCAATGCTCTCAAGTTTCTCCATTCTCTACAAACATAGTGTTGCATGGGTCCCCCTTTGAAGGGGGATCAAGGGGGATGTTCTTCTCTTCGGATTCACCTGTGAATCTGGGGCTATGGCGTGTGTCCGGCCTCGACGGGAGGCGACGTGAGTTCAGTGATGCGCTCGAAGCGGATATCTTCCTTCGCGAAGTAGTAGAAGCGCCCATTTTCCATCGCCACGATCAGACCGCGCGGTTCGCCCGTCGCGGGCCACACAGCGGGTCCGCAGGCATGTTGCCCGAAGAAGGTAGGAACTCCTTTCACGGTGAACAACTCCGGAAACGCGAACACTGGAGCGGCGTCGCTGCCCGAGTTGCGCAGGAGCATCACTGCCGACCCTGGAAGTCCGAGCGATTGGGGCAGGCCTTTCTCGGGATCGGGGATCGAGGCATGTCGCGGCGTGCCAACAAGCAGGTCGGTGCGGCCATCACGGTCCCAATCGTACAAGGAGATCTTCAAGCGTCCTGTTCCGCCCGCCTTGAGAAAGTTGGCGCCGATCTTCGCGCCGGTGTCCAGGTGGAGCTTCCCGCCGTCTTCGAGGTTAAACGCATCAATCTGCCAATAGAGGTGAAACTCGTCATCATCATCGAGGCATACATAAGCCATACGTCCCGCGAGCAAACCCGCGGCAGGTTTCACGCGCCATGTGCCGTGCAATTCCAGACCGTCGAGATACAGCGAGCGCTCGAACCCCAGTTGCGGCGCGGTCGCTGTGCCTTCGGTGAGATAAACACGATGCTGTGCCGTCGCATCGCTCATGACGACGTCAGGGAGTCCATCCTGGTTCCAGTCGCAGACCGTCGGACAGGTGTAGCCCCAGCGCGCCTCGTCAGGCCCTTGGATACTGCCGCTGTAACCAGCCTGGATGCATATCGGGTCGCCACCTGCTTCAAGCGGAACACCCGGAAGAAAGGCCGGGGCCGCGTCCGTGCCGTCGTTCCTGATGAACAGCACCTGCCCCTCCGAATTGCCCGTGACAATATCGGTGTCCCCATCGCCATCCCAATCGATCGTGTTCGGGACAGGCAGGGTCCCCGCATAGAGAAGCGCATTGCGCTGCAGCGCGGGAACCGGGTCATCGTAAATCGGTTGTCCGGAGGATGAGAAACGTCCCGTGAACCGGTAGAAGTAAAGACCGCCTTCACCACCAACGATCAAGTCCGCCCAGCGGCCCTCCTGGTTGGGAAAGGAAACAGGAAGAGGTCGAATCGTGGGGTGGCGCAGAAGAATGCCATCGTTGCCCGCGGGACTACGGCGCGGTGCCAGTGCAAGCGTGTCTGGATTCGCAAGGGAGTAGTAATAGAAGTTGCCGTAGAGCGAACCACTCATCACACCCCGTTCGCGACCTTCACCTAGATCTACCGGGGTGATGGCCGCATGGGTGTTGCGCACCTCGCGAGGAGTGGACGCGACCTGCGTCGCGGGCCCTATGGGACCCTTCAACAGTCCGGCGACATGAGCCGCGTACAGGGTGGCGTACGGAAAGCCGCCGCGCCACACGCCAGCGCCGTCATAGGGATCGTAGCGTGCGTCGCGCGAGCCGTACCCTTCCGTGCGAGGTCCGGCAGGTACCCCATCGGAGATGCTGAACAGCAGATTGAACCCATCACCTTCGCGGTCCGGCAACACGCCGAAGCACGAAGGGCTCCGAGGCAACTCGGGCAAGGATAGGCGAGCAGTTTCTTCGAAGGCATTTGCATCCCGGTTGTAACGCAGATGAACCAGTTCCTTGTCCGCCATCCAAAGGGCGTGCACCTCTCCCCCGCGTTCGAACACGATGCCGGGGCTGGCGTGAGTGACGTAATCAGGAGTTGACACAACCACCGGCGTGCCGAACACAGGGATACCCTGAGGCGAGGTGCTGTCCCAGGGGATGAGAACTAGTTCCGGGTAGAAACGGCTGCCCGCAATCACG
>JADLCA010000346.1 GCA_020847495.1 Candidatus Hydrogenedentota bacterium
CAAGGGTATACACCGTGCAAGATCTGCAAGCCGTACTGATATGATGAATCCAAGCAACCAAAGGAGGTGACCGTGAGTCCAACTGCCAGCAGAATCCTGCTCATGATCCCTATTATCGCATTGGCCATTGGGTGCAGCCAGACGGCTTCCATCGACGGGAAAGCCAAGTTCGAGCAGGTTGGCTACTTCAAGAGTGAAACCATGCGAGGACTCACGTTTTATTTGGAGAGTCCGAACAAGCAGGACATTGAAGCCTTCTGCAAGCGCCAGAAGGAACAGTTAGGTCAAGGGCGCTCTCTCAAGATACATTTCTATGATGACCGCGCCGCGACGCCAGACGTCACGCTCAAGTATGAGTTCCCGGACTCATCGCAGTCGGCACTCATTGCGGAGTACTTCTCGAACCCAGCCAATAGCCAGGATGGCCTGGAGTTCCATAAAAGCATCCCCGAGGCACTCTAGATAGGCTCATGTCACCTTCCGTGCAACGCTACAAACACCACACCTGGGGGCCGCCGGCGCTCCTGCCGTGCCCGTTCTGCGGCGATGCACACGTTCAAATTCAGCCCTATGACCACGTCTCGTCGACGGGCCGCCTGTTCGGCTATCGCGTGTTCTGCCTCTGCGGCGCCCAGGTGGACGAGGCCGGCTACACGCACCATGAGGATTTCGACCAGCGCGCGCTATTCGACGCGGCGGTCGCGCTGTGGAACACTCGCGCACAATGACTCGGCAAAGGAAAAGCGCAGCGCCAGCGCAGGCAATTCCGAACCTCACGACCTACCTGAACCGCGCGAACGACACGTGGTATGTCAACGTCTACTGGCCCGAGACCAAACGGCGCGAGCGGTACAGCCTCCGGGTGCACACCGAGGAAGACGCCCAGGCGGCCCTGAGAGACTTCGAGGCGCACATCCTGCCTGAGCTGCTCAAGCGCCCGGCTCCCGAGGCACAGCAAAGCGCGCAGAGCCCGTCCTCGCGCGATCCGAGCGTACGTGCAGTGTGCGACCACTACACAGAGACCTACCTGCCCAACAAAGGCGCCGCGGCCAAGACGCTGGCCAAGGCAGAGCAGGAGCTCTACGAGTTCCACCGCTTCTGCTCGATGCATCACGTCGGCCGCGCCTCCCAGTTGAGCCCGGCCATTGTCGACGCATGGGTTGCCCAATTGCGCAAGGACGGCCTAGCACCAAAGACCATCCATAACCGGCTCGGGATGCTCCGTGCCATGCTGAACGCCGCCGTGGACCGCGACATGCTGACCCATAGCCCAATCCGAAAGTGGCTCATGCCGGCGCTCACGGACCCCGAGATACAGCCGCTCACGCCAGAGGGGCTCGCCGCGGTCAGCCAGGCCGTGCACGAGCACGCTCCCAGGGTCGCGGCCGCCGTGGACTGGATGATCCTCACGGGCAACCGGCCCTCGGACACTGCCGCGCTCCAGGTGCGCCAGGTCGACCTCGACTCAGGGCTCGTGACACGGCCCCAGGTGAAGACCAGGCGCCTGGCGCAATACGAGATCTGCCCAGAGGCTATCGCGCTCGTCCGCGCGGCAATCGCCGCAGGGGCCAAAGCGAACGTCTTCCGAGACTACGACGGCGAGCCGCTTTCGGTACATGAACTCTACAAGCAGTTCCAGCGCGCGCTCAGGGCGGCCGATTTCCCACGCCCCGTGACGCTGAAAGATTTGCGGCACAGCTTCGGGACGAACCTGGCCAACGCGGACCCACCGTGTCCCCTGCCCGTGCTCCAGCGCCTCATGGGCCACAAGGACATTCAGACAACCATGCGCTACGTGAAATCCAGCGATGGCGGGCCATTTGTCCAGGCCTACGGCGTGCGCCTGGGCATAGGGAAAAGCACTGAAAACACGTGTCACCCGCGTCACCAGCCAAAGAACGCCCGTAAATCGGGCCGCAAATAGAGTCCCCCACCCTCCGCCATCTTTCCATTCATCTCAACCGCCCCGGCCCGTTTCTCGCAATCACTTCCGTAGTTACGCTATCGTTTGGGGACAGAAGGGACACGGTGTAACCCAGGAGCCGTCGGCCGAGGTGAACATGGATACCCCTCCAGACCCGCCAAGAAGCCGCGAGAAAAGCAGCCGGGCGCTGGGCTGCGTGGTAGCCGCCTGCATCCTGTTCGTGGTGCTTGTGTTCGCGGCTGTCTGGAGTGTGTCGTCTTACGTGGGCGGGGTGAATGCCCGAATCGCAGACTTGGAGGCCGGCATCCGTGAGCGGGGGCAACCGCTAACGTTGGACGAGCTGAACGCTTACTACCCAGCCGTCCCGGATGATGAGAACGCAGCGCTCGTATACGCCGAAGCGTTCGCGCTAATGGACGCTATCGATCCCGGGCGCGAGCAAGAAGCCGCGTTGTGGGACCGCCTTGTAGGCCTTGATCCAGGAGCGGAAGTCCCGCCGGACCTACGCGCCGACATGGAAGCCTATTTAGACGCCCGAGCTGAAGTCCTCGCGATACTGGATCGGGCGGCGGAGTTCCCGCAGGCGCACTACTCCGTGGACTTTGACCAGGGTATGGAGATGGATCTTCCGCATCTCGCGAAGCTGCGATCGTGCGCAAGGTTGGAGGTCATCCGCGGAACGGTCGCCGCTGTCGATGGTGGCTTTGACGAATACACCGCGTGTCACAGGCGAGTCCTAAGTATGGCCAATTCGTTGTCTCGAGAGCCGGCAGTCATCTCACAACTTGTGAGGGCCGTACTGCATTCTATCGCGGCGGAGGCCCTGATCCGCGATCTAAATCGGGCCCCAATGCCGCGCGATACGCTCGACGAGTTGGCGCGGCTTTATACTGACTGCGAAATCCCTGATTGCCTATCCCGATCGGTGGCTGGAGAGTGGTGCCTGTGGGTAAGCGCGCTACGTGCGTTGTCTGCCGATGCAAACGTCGATCGCACCGCCGACGTGCAATTCATGGACGCAGCAATGAAGAAGTCCGGCGCCGCCGGAGTATTCCAGCATCTTACCAAGCTTCGTTACTTGGAAGTTCTCAAGCTACTCGAGCCTCTGACAGTCGCGGACGATGTCCCATGGCCGGAGCGACTCAGGGTCGCAAGCGAAATCGAATCAGCGGCAGAGGAGGCGGCCTTTGTGAATATTACGGCACAGTTCTTCCTCCCCAGTGTTCGCGGCGCCGTGATCGCATTGGCACGTGAGGCTGCGGTACTTCGCATGACACAAACGGTCCTCGCCGTGGAGCGATACCGTACGGCGAGAGGCGCCTTACCCGATACACTGCAAGATCTCGTTCCACAATTCCTCCCCGAGGTACCTGAAGATCCCTTCGACGGTAAGCCGCTTCGGTACAAGCATACCGAGTCGGGGTATCTTGTCTATTCCGTCTACGCCAACGAGATTGACGATGGCGGCGTTCACTGGCAACGGAAGATGGCGGAGGGGAGCGACGGCAAACGGCCCAGCAACAGGGGCACGCAAGATAACGGCGACTGGGTCTTCGAGGTGCGGCGGTGAGGGGCGCGATGTGATCTGGAAGCGAAGACAGCAGACTGGCAAGCGCCGCGACACGTGGTTCAGTGGTGCGGGATGCGCGGCGGCCGGGGGGATACTGTTTCTCAGCGGGCTGTGCGTGTATTTGGCGCTGGGTCACATTCTGGTGCGTTCGACGGAGAGAAAGG